>DATHKF010000001.1:0-3600 GCA_035489505.1 Bacteroidia bacterium
GCCATAATATGTTGCCCAGGTCCGCGTACCGGTAGAATGAAACTGCACCACAAAGGCGTCCTCTACTCCAGCCTTGGTACTGTCTACATAGGCACCTCCACCCGGATTGGTCACGGGTAACGCATTACTTTGGGTCATGCCCGTTGCAAAATAGTTTGGAAACGTCCCATACGGACTCACATCAATTCGTGTTACCCCATCAGCACCCTCACCTCCGTGGTAGGTAGCCCAAATCAGGGCATTGTCGTCATAACCGGAAAGCTTAGCCACAAAACCATCGGTTGGTCCACCTCCGTATGTGAATTGCGCGCATCCAGCTGTGACTGGAAAACCTGTTCCGGTGGAACCTCCGATCACAACATTACCAACCGAATCAATAAGAATCCCATTAATAACCGCACTATTGGAAGTTGGTCCGATGAAACAACTGTAACTCAATTCGCCGTCCGGATGAAACTTCCAGATCATACCTCCACCGTACGTATTGTTCCACGACGTTATTCCGGTAATCGGAAACCCTGCAGTGTCTCCTTTACCGACCACGTAAATGTCCCCAAGAATTGGAGAAACGACGACGGCATTGGCTTCATCGGTTCCGGTTCCTCCGAGATAAGAGGCCCAAAAAACAAATTGTCCATCGGCACGTAAATTTACAATAAACCCATCCCCTGAACTCTGCGTAGAGTCGACGTATGCTGATCCGGAACTTGTGTAAAAAGGATGCGTATCCGCAATGGTGTCAGGATTACTGTATGTATATCCTACAAAGTAGATATTACCAGAGACGTCCACATCGAGTCCCAATGCAGCATCCATCGAAAATCCGCCGTAGTAGGTTGCCCAGTTCCTGGCACCGTTTGGATCAAAATTAACGAGAATAGCATCGCGCTGCTGCCCGTAAGTGGTCTGAAACGCATTGGCAACCGGAAACGCAAATGAATTAGTATGTCCACAAACAGTCACTTCGCCGGAGTGCGCAACTTTAATATCCCTGAATATATCGCCTATTCCTTGGCCGTAATATGTACTCCACATCAGATTATCCGTACTAACAGACGGCTGAATATTTCCTCTGTCAACCGCAATCACTAATGGCCAGGCTGTGTTGTAGGACCCGAAATTTGTAAAACCTACTTCATTTGTTCCCAGCATCGTGTAGTCTGGTTGCCATGCAAGTGCAGAATAATTACCACTTGCATCCAGCTGCCAAACCTGTGGCCTGGGTTGAACGACAATACCGAATGGCGTGTATATGATGAGTTGGCCGCTTCCATCAATTTTTACGCTATCGGCGCCCTCATACAAAATGTCGATTTGATTGGAAGAACCTCCTCCTCCAATAGGTTTACACACGAAGTAATATTTAAACCCCGCCATGTTGCTGCCGTAAATGACATCCACACCATTCCATACGTCGAAGGAAACAAGCTGATTGTAGTTCTGCACGCGACTCCTTCCGCCTTGCAGATGATCGAGGAAAAAATTGCAGTAGTCATCACGCACGTCAAGCGCACGAATCCGTTGATCAGAATTTGAGCTCACGAATTTCATATCAACCCGTGCAATGGAATCAGTATTGGCAACAGACGTATCATTTTTCAGAAAGACGTAGGAAACAGCAGTGTCCATGAAGTAAATGGCAGGATGAGCATTCAGCGTGTAAAACCTCACTTCCGGATGTTCTGCCGTATCTGTTCCTAAAAGCTGTCCACGATTTTCTGTAAATACAAATGAACTTGAAGTAAACGAAATGGTGTCCTTGTGTAGCGTAGTATTTTTTTCAATATACTTCACCGTCGTATACGCAAAAACAGAATCACCCAACTTATTCTGTCCACTCACAATCACATCCCCCAACGAATCCAACGAAATAGCAGTCGCTTTATCATCTCCATTCAGCTGGCTATTCATCAAAATGGCCCACACCGGGTTACCTTGACCGTCGAGTTTCATCGTCCGGTAATCATTTGTTGATCCGTTGAAACTGTAGCCGGTCACGTATATCGCATCTGTGTCGTTTTTACCAATGACCACGGCAGATGCGCTGTCATCACCAAAGTACGGATCGTCATAATTTTCTATCCATTGCAATGCACCCGCATTGTTGTATTTGAGGATCGTGTAATTCTTCCCGTTGAAAGCCGTTTCTGAATAACCGACAACAATAACGTTGTTGTGCGAATCAAGCGCGAGGCCTGTTCCTTCATCATCCATGTTGTATCCCGCATCGTAATCCCACGACCACACCACGTTGAGATTTGAATCGAGCTTGATCGTGCGGATGTCGTACTTCGTTACCGGGTCGAATGTAAATCCGGTGATGTATACATTTCCGGTATCGTCTATCGCAAGGTCCGCGAGGCGGTTGAAGCCCGGTGTTGTACCCACACTGGATGATCCGAAGCCAAGTCCCCCGCTACTCAAATCAAATGCGTAGACCGCATATTCGTAGGAGCCAAACATATCCTGGATGCCTCCGCCCACGTACGGTTTTCCAACACTCATTCCGATCTTATTCAGGCCGTCGTTACCGCTCGCGTAGTCGAGTGTATTCACCCACTGTTGTGCGCCGGTGTTATCGTATCTGATCAGAAGCATGTCGTACAGGTTTACGCCCGACCATTCAAGACCTGCCGCGAAAACGTCACCGTTGGAATTATCGACAAACAACGCGATCGTCGCATCAAATTGTGATCCGGTCCCGTTGTATGTCGCCACCCATTGCTGCACACCGCTGATGTTGTACATGATGGTAACCGCATTACTGCTGTCGGTGGCATTTTCGTAGTAACAGCCGGTGATATACACATCGCCCGTTGAAGCGTTCACTTCCACATCAGCAGCAATATCATCGCCATGTCCGGCGCCGTCATATTGCTGTGCCCAGAGCACGGTGCCGGCTCCATCGATCTTTTCAACGAGCATGTCGTAGTCTCCGTTTCCATTTCCGTTCAGCGTTGCCCCACACACAAGGACATGCGTTGTTCCGGGAATGGTTATTGTCGAGGCTTTATAAAACGTATTCTGACTTCCGGCGGTGTCGCGCCACTGTTCAAATACTTTCAACGAAGGATTTTGTGCGTAGCTGCTGCTGAACAGTGCGAACAGGGCAATTGCCAACAGAAGCATTTTGTTTCTGTCCCTGGGAGAGTTGTTTTTCATGTAGGTTATGTTTAGCGTTTATTATTGGGGGCAACGCAAAAGCCATCGCGTTGTCCGGAAGCGTCGTTTTTTATTGTTTATCGGGGGACTGACAAATACCGTGTAAATGAAATGTGCATTGGGAGTGTCCCGCAATCTAGATCGTTAAGATTCAACAAGCCAAAAAAACTTTCCGAACAACGCATTAATCTTTCTAAATGGTCGGATTCGGCTTGTAACTACAAAAACCGAAAATACGCCGGGCAAATTGACATAGACTAACCGTATCCGGTTAGTTTCTCTGTCTGATCGCATGGTCAGGGCAACACGCATTATAGATTAACATCCCGCGGTCGAGAACTTTAGGCTGTTTATTGGCAGGTGAGCCTCAAGTTGCAATAATCTCGCTATAAAAACCATGGCCGAGAACTTGCTTTCATTATTACGGGAAATCCCAGA
>DATHKF010000002.1:0-2897 GCA_035489505.1 Bacteroidia bacterium
ATTACAACGAACACGGCGATCCGTTTTTGATGACCTCGTTTAACGAAGACGGAGCGATCATCTATCAACTCACCAGTACGTATGTATACGACACCGCAGGCAGGTACGTGGAGATGGTTCAAAAAAATGGCGACCTGGTAGTCCGTACAGCGGTCAGAGGGTATGATGCAGAGGGAAACCTGGCCTTTTATGAAACCCGTGATGCACATGGGCGAATTCTTGTGAAAGGATCGCAAACCATCACCATCCATAAAACGGATACGATCATCTACACCCGCTACGCCGATCTCCAACATCCAGAGGAGAGGTTTATGGTTACCGAAAGGGTTGAGCGGATCTTTCCCAAAAGAAATACACGTGAGATCGTAATCAAACAGTATTTCACGAATGAGGCTAATTCTATCATTGGTGATACCATCACAACATCCAGGGTTTTCCGCTTCAACGATTCCGGCGATATACTTTCCTCAATCAGCAATGTGAATGGTAAAGAAGAAGCGCGGTATACGGCCTCGTATGATAGACAGGGGCGCCCGGTGGAATACATCCGCACCGACGTCAATGGAACCGAAACAGAAACATTCACCTATTACAGTGACGGGACGATGAAGACGCATACCAAAAAATCCGGCAACGACACCTGGACGGTAACGTATAATCCGCAGGGAAAAGTTGTAAAAAATTCGAATGGTGTTTTAAACAATCCCGAACGGCAGGTAACACGGTACACGTTTAACGAACAGGGGCTGATGATTCGACAGGAAAAATTTGAAGACGGTAAAAGACTTGTGCTGACCGAGTTTACGTACACATTTTACGCGGTGAAATAATTCGGGTAAGCCAATCCGAAAAATTCTGGTAATCATTCAATTTATGAAAACCGCTGAAGCGGTTGAGCCAACTCCTGCATTCATTGCCGGGGGCTTAAGTTCCCGGCAATGAATCCGATACTTACTAAAACGGTTCAACCGTTTACATTAACGGACTTTGCCAATAAGATTACAATTTCACCCGCTATTTACGACCTTTGCAGTGACCTGTTCCGTCATACACCATGAACTACTCCCCCATTCTTTCACTTTTCAACATCACCGAGCTCAACGACATGCAGAAAGCGGCACTCGAAGCCATTCCGCAACCGGGTGATGTGGTGCTGATCTCTCCCACCGGCACAGGAAAAACACTCGCATTTCTTCTGCCGGTGCTTCAGCTTCTTGATCCTGACAAACCGGGCATCCAGGTACTCATTCTTGTTCCTACGCGTGAGCTCGCGATACAGATTGAAAAAGTATTCAAGCAAATGGGTACCGAATACAAGATCAACTGCTGTTACGGCGGACATTCGGTAAGCATCGAAGAAAATAACCTGCAGCATCCCCCAGCGGTATTGGTGGGAACTCCCGGAAGACTGGGCCATCATTTGCGCCGTAAAAATATTGATCTCCGTTCAACCACCACATTGATCCTGGATGAGTTTGACAAGTCGCTCGAGATGGGTTTCCGCGAGGAAATGGAACACATCATTCAGCACTGTCGCAATCTTCAGAAACGCGTTCTGATCTCCGCAACAGAGCTCAAGGAAATTCCGGAATTCGTTGGATTGAAAAACAACCGCGTTCTGAATTTTTCATTGGCGCACCCGCAACTGAAACCGGCGCTGGAGATTAAAACCGTTCATGTTTCCGGTGATGATAAACTCGAGGCTCTGCTCCTGCTGGTGAGCAAGGCCGGATCAAAATCGACCATTGTGTTTTGCAATCACCGCGAAGCTGTTGGACGGATCTCGGAACAGCTCGGCCAGTACAACATCGATCACGGATTTTATCACGGCGGGCTCGAGCAGATTGATCGCGAAAAAGTGCTGATCAAATTGCGCAACGGAAGTATCCGCCTGCTGATCACAACCGATCTCGCTTCACGTGGATTGGATATTCCGGAAATTGAAATCGTGATCCATTACCAGTTGCCGGCAACCGAAGACGTAATGATTCACCGCAATGGCCGTACCGCACGTATGCACGCCAACGGAACAGCGTACTTCCTGCTCGACAAAGAAGATTATCTTCCGGAATTTGCGAAAGGTCCGTACGAAGAAGAAAATCTTCCCCGTGAACTGATCCTTCCCGAACCTCCGGAGTGGAAAACGCTTTACATATCGGCGGGCAAAAAAGACAAGATCAACAAGATGGATATTGTGGGCATGCTTTTGCAGAAAGGCGGTTTGCAGAAAGACGAGTTGGGTAAAATCGAAGTGCTCGATCATTCTGCGTATGCCGCGGTGAAGTCGGACAAGATCATGCAGACACTCAAATTGATCAGGGACGAAAAGATCAAAGGGAAACGGGTGAAGATGGAGATTGCCTCCTGAAAAACAGTGCGCAGTGAGTGGTCTCTTCGACAAATTCAATATGCTGCCGCGAATTACACGAATTACGCTAATCCACAATTAGCGCAATTCGTGTAATTCGCGGCAAAATTTAATCCCGTTCTTTTGGAATCCGTTGCGCAGTTCGCGATGATCAACTGTTTTTTAATTTAGCATCATGAAAGAATGTCCGTCCTGCGCCATGCAGGTTGATGAGAAAAGTAAAGTCTGCCCCATTTGTGGGTTTGAATTTCCGTCGCCGTTTAAGCTGCAGTGGATAGCGGTCCTGCTGCTGGTTATTTTCCTGGGCGCGCTGCTTTACGGCCTGCTCTGAAAAACTGAGTTGCAGTCCAGGTCACGCCGGTCCACTCCACCCGGATCAGCAAACAAAAAACGCACTGCCTAGTTCACACTGACGGTATATTTTACAGCCACCAGAACATCATCCACTGAGCTCAACGTTGTTCCGGTCACAATCACGTTTGGAGAAATGTATCTCGCACTATTCGCAGACAGCTCGGTGTATGTATCG
>DATHKF010000003.1:0-7415 GCA_035489505.1 Bacteroidia bacterium
GGAGCCGCTGTATACTCATTGATGATGGCCCCTGTTTTTTCGCAGGTGGTAAACAATGCTTTTTCAGCATTTCCCTCCATGAGTTCTTCACCAAAAACATTGATGAAACATTTTGTGCGACCGGTAATCCGGAAACGGTAAGGAATTATCGAAGTGAATTCAATCGTATCACCAACGGCATAACGCCAGAGTCCACCGGCTGTGCTGATGAGCAACGCGTACGACACTCCGATTTCTGTTTCATGAAGCTGAAGTGTTTTCGGATGTTCACTGCTCCATTCGCCGGGCGGAATAAATTCGTAGAATATTCCGTAGTCGAGCATGAGCAGGAGTTCGTTACTGTCTTTCTGGTCCTGTATACCGAAAAATCCTTCAGACGCGTTGTACAACTCCAGGTAGTTGATGTCTTTGCCAAGAAGTTCTTTCAGCTGCGGACGATAAGGGCCCAGGTTTACACCGCCGTGAAAATACACTTCGAGATTCGGCCAGACATCACGAATCAGATTTTTCCCGGTCATCTCCATCACCTTCCGGAGTACAACAAGCATCCACGAAGGCACGCCGGCCAGGCTCACCACGTTTTCATCTTTCGTGGTTTCAGCAATCTTCAGCAACTTTTCATTCCACTCGCTCATCAGTGCGATGTCGACGTTCGGTGCCCGAAACAGGTCGGCCCACAAGGGAAGATTCTGAATCACGATTGCAGACACATCACCCTGGTACGATTCGTAGTTGTCGTATTCGTCTGTGCGGTGACTTCCTCCGAGAGCCAGATTTTTTCCGGTGAACAACTGGTGCTCGGGATAATTGCTGCAGTACAGCGTGATCATATCCTTGCCGGCTTTGAAATGGCAATCTTCCAGCGACTCCTGTGTAACGGGAATCAATTTGCTTTTGTCGTTCGTTGTTCCCGACGATTTTGCAAACCATTTTACTTCGGTTGGCCAGAGCAAATGCTGCTCACCTTTTCGTGTACGTTCAATCCACGGCTTGAGCGAATCGTATGACTGCACCGGAAGATTGCGGATGAACTGCTGGTACGAATTCACATCACCGAACCCGTGCACTTCTCCAAACTCGGTTTCACGTCCCGACGCAATGAGACTGGTGAAACATTCCTGCTGCACTTCGTGTGGATGTTTCATGAACAGTTCTATCTGGTGAAGACGTTTCACCATGAGCCAGGACGCTATTGAGTTTAAAATTGCCATAGATAAATTAAACTACTATTCTTCGATGATGGGTAAAAAGTTTTTGGTTTCGGGTTAAGAACTCTTTAACCCGAAACCAGAAACTTTTTTTATCTCCAGCGTGCAGAAAGCCAGGAAGAGAATTCGCTGAGTGATTTTGTGTTTAAACAAAATTCTTTCGTGAGCATTCCTTTGCGTGCAGCGAGCGTTCCCCATCTTACATCGGAAAGACTTCCAATTTCATGTGAGTCGGGATTGATGCTGATGAGTACACCTTTCTCCATGCAATACGGAATCCATGTCCAGTCGATATCGAGCCGGTAGGGATGTGCGTTCAATTCAATAGCAACTCCGTTCGCTGCACAGGCGTCAATTATTTTTTTGTGATCGATCGGGTAACCTTCACGCGAAAGTAAAAGTCGTCCCGTTGGGTGACCGAGAATAGACGTGTACGGATTTTCAATCGCGGTGAGCAAACGTTGTGTGGCTTTTTCTTTGTCCATTTTCAGGACCGAGTGTACGGAAGCCACAACGAAATCAAAAGATTGCAACACGTCTTCTTCGTAATCGAGTGAACCATCGTATAAAATATCACTCTCGATGCCTTTCAGGATTTTAAACGGTCCGAGTTTCGCATTGAGCTTGTCAATCTCTGCATGCTGTTTGAGGATCTCGTCTTCTTTCATACCGTCGGCATAGAAAGCAGATTTCGAGTGATCGCAAATACCGAAATATTCGTAGCCCATTTCTTTGCATTTCACAGCCATTTGTTCGAGCGTATGCATACCATCGCTATACGTGCTGTGGCAATGCAGGATGCCGCGGAGGTCACTCACTTCGATCAGCTTTGGAAGTTTGTTGTGCTGTGCCAGCATAACTTCACCGTTTCCTTCGCGCAGTTCCGGTTCGATGTACGCCAGCGACGCCGAAGCATAAATTTCTTCCTCCGATGGTACGTTTTTACTGATTGAAACATTGACCAGTTCGAGTTGTTTCAAATGTTCCGCAGATGCGGTGGTGGTAAAAAGCGCACTGTGAAATTCATCTGGCGCACAAGTCGTCACTACAACCGGAATCCGCAACGGGTTTTCGAACGATTCGATTTCCATGCTCTCAGCCGCAATCAGCAATTCAATTTCATCAATGATGATGTTCCTGCGGCGAACCGAACCTGTAAGTGAAACCAGGTCGGTATTCAATTGTTTTTTCGCGAATTCTACGAGTGCATTGGCGTAGGGCTCAACGGTTGCGTAATAGAACCGGCCTTTGTTCGCCATTGAGAATTCGATCGCTTTGATAATTGTTGCCTGCGTTTTTGATCCGAAACCTTTTAATTCGATCAAGCGGTTTTCCTTGCAGGCATACATCAATTCTCCCGGCGATTCTACGGCAAGTTCTTTCCAGAGCTGCGCTACTTTTTTCGGACCGATGCCTTTGATGGCAAGCATTTCGATTACGCCGGAAGGAGTTTTCTCCATCATCGCAGCGAGTTCCTTCGTGGTTCCCGTAGTCTGCAACTCGTCGATCTTCGCGGCAATTCCTTTTCCGATCCCTTCGATTTTTTCGAGCTCTTCGCGCGTTTTTCCTTCGAGTTCAATTCCCGATTTATCGATGCGGTAAGCGGCACCCGAAAGGGCCTTTACTTTGAACGGATTTTCTCCGTGGAGTTCCATGAGCTTTGCCGTAAGTTCAAGCGCCTCGGCAATTTGTTCGGTAGTCATGGGATGAAGGTCGGAAAAATTTACGTTTTGTCCACCTCGGCTCCGCCCGGTCTGACAAGTCGTCTGGAATACCGATTTGTCAGACCGGGCGGAGCCGAGGTGACCGTGAAAAATCGCAAATCATCCATATCTTTGGTTTTCAAATTTCGCTGACAATGAAACTGTTTCGCCGACTGCTTCTGCCACTGCTACTGCCACTGTGTTCCTTCGCGCAGCAGGTCCCGTTTCAACTGGAAATCGAACCCGTTACTGCCACTGCTGTTCCGCCTATTCATTCATTTGCTTTCGCACAATCGGGCAGCAAATGGCTGATCGTTGGTGGACGCACGAACGGTTTGCACGGTTTTTCAACCAACGACAATTTTGCTTTGGAGTACGCCAACAGCTATATCGTTGTGGTGGATACCGTAACATGGAATTACTACACATCGAGTGTATTGGACTTGCCCATGAATGTGAAAGATCCTTTGCGTGCAACCAACATGCAGTACACCGTTAAAGGAGATTACCTGTACATGGTTGGCGGTTTTGGCTGGGACAGTATACTCAATCGTTACGAAACGTATTCTACGCTCACGGCCATTCACATCGACAGCATGATCAATGCCGTGGTGAATGGATTACCGATTGCACCGCACATCCGCCAGGTGACGAATACCAATCTCCAGGTTTGCGGAGGTGAAATGATCACGATCGGAGATACATCGTACCTGGTTTTCGGGCATTACTTCCGCGGTAGATATTCTGAAACACCGGGACCATCATTCGTGCAGGCATACGTGAATGAGATCCGCAAATTCGAAATACAGGACGACGGTGTGAATCTCACATTGAATTACCACGGCGCGATTTCGGATACGAATAATTTTCACCGCCGCGATTTAAACGTAAGTCCTGCAATTGATCCTGCGGGCAACGAAATGTGGACGGCGTTCAGCGGCGTTTTCCGGAAGGACAACGATTTGCCGTATCTCTCACCCATCACGTACAAACCATCTTCCGGTTATGCAGTGGATGGAACTTTCGAACAGCGCCTGAATAATTATTCGTGTCCGTCCATTCCGATTTTCGATTCTGTGCATGGAACCATGTACACCGTGCTCATGGGCGGTTGCAGCATGTATGATTACAATCCGCAAAACGGAAATCAAACGCTTGACTCGCTTGTTCCGTTTGTGGCAGACATGTCGGTGATGGTGCAAAGCGCAACCGGTCAATGGTCGCAGGTTCCGCTTCAGCTGCAATTTCCGGGCTTGCTCGGAAGCAACATGAAGTTCGTGCCCGTGGATACGATTCCGATGTACGGCAATGACGTGATCCGTTTGCGCGACGTGCAGGGAAGAATCCTCATTGGATATTTGTACGGCGGCATTGAAGCATCAGGCCCGAATGATCAGCCTTCCATTGCCAACGATACAATCTTCCGCGTGTATCTCACACCGGATCTGAATTTGCTGAATGCGCAGGAACACACGTCTTTGATTTCAACAGTGTTTCCAAATCCGGTATCTGATCAATTGATTGTGAATGTTCAGAACGCAGGAACCACTACGGTCGAATTGCGGAATGCGTTGGGACAAATTGTGTTTTCCCAAAAACAACAGGGGATTGGCACCGTAATTATTCCCGTGCAAAAACTGGCAGCCGGAAATTACACCGTGACGTTGAAGTCAGAAACGGACGCTGTTGCATTCCCTGTTACTATCTCTCACTAACACACTGCGAAGAAGATTATGGAGAATCAACGCACAGATTATTTTGTGGATGTGATTCTTCCGCTTGCGTTGCCCAATTTATTCACCTACCGGGTTCCGCAGAGCATGAATGGTCTTGTGTTGCCCGGCCAGCGTGTGGTTGTACAGTTTGGAAAAAACAAATTGTATTCTGCGATCGTGGTTCGCGTACACACCGAAGTTCCGAAGTACGTAGCGAAATTCCTGGAAACCATCCTGGATGAAACTCCGGTTGTGACGGAAAAGCAATTGAGTTTCTGGGAATGGATGTCGCAATACTACATGTGCACGCGCGGCGAAGTAATGTCGGCGGCTGTACCAACGGGTTTGCGGTTATCAAGCGAAACACGCATCGTGCTCAGCGCAACGTGGGACGGACAACGTGATCATCTCGATGATGAATCGCACGCGTTGGTTGAAGCGCTTGAAGTGCGAAGTGTCCTTTCGCTGGAAGATATTTCTGCAATTCTTGATCGCAAGACTGTTTACCCGCTGATCCGCAAATTGATTGACGCTGACGTGCTGACGATTTACGAAGAGATCAAGGAGCGTTACCGTCCGAAGTATGAAACGTATATTCAACTTTCAGAAAAGTACGTGGACGAGGAAACGCTGAAAGCCTTATTTGACAAACTGGAAAAGCGGGCCTTCAAACAACTGGAAGCGTTGATGGCTTTCCTGCATCTCTCCGGAAAATATTCGGGAACAGAACAACCGGTGAAACGTACCGCGCTGATAACGGCATGCAAAGGCGAAGCGGGAGCATTGGCTTCGCTGGTGAAAAAAGAAATCCTGGTGCAGGTTGATGTGGAAGTCTCGCGCATTTTGAAACTGGGCGGCGCGACCATTGAAGCCACGCTGAGTGAACACCAGCAGGAAGCGCTGCAAACGATTCACGAACATTTCAAAGAAAAGAATGTTGTTTTGCTCCAGGGCGTAACGTCGAGCGGAAAGACAGAAGTATATACGCACCTCATCCGCGAACAGCTGGATGCGGGTAGACAGGTTTTGTTTTTGCTTCCGGAGATCGCGCTCACGACACAGCTCATTGGACGTTTGCAGAAACATTTTGCAGATGCCGTGCTCATCTATCATTCGCGTTTCAATGAGCAGGAGCGGGTGGAAGTGTGGAATGAAGTGCGCAAAGAAAAACCCTGCGTGGTGATCGGTGCACGTTCTTCGATGTTTCTTCCGTTCGGTGAACTGGGCCTGGTGATTGTAGATGAAGAACACGATCCATCGTTCAAACAGCAGGATCCGGCGCCGCGTTACAATGCACGCGAAAGCGCAATCTGGCTGGCACGTCTGCACGGTGCAAAAACGTTGCTGGGTTCGGCAACGCCATCGGTTGAAAGTTTTTACAACGCGAAGCACAACCTGTATGGTTTTGCAAAACTGACCGAACGTTTCGGTGGCGCTGTATTGCCGGAAGTTATTGTTGCGGATGTCAAAGAAGCGACACGCAAAAAACTGATGAAGTCGCACTTCTCGCCAATACTGGTTGAAAAAATTACCAGCGTCCTTGAGAACAATGAACAGGTAATCCTTTTTCAGAACCGCCGCGGTTTTGCACCAAGCATTGAATGCCAGTCGTGCGGGCACGTTCCGCATTGTGTACGTTGCGATGTTTCATTGACGTACCACAAAATTTCGAACCAACTGAAGTGCCACATCTGTGGTTACGCTACGAATCCTCCGCAGCAATGCGAAGCGTGCGGCACCACCGATCTCAAACTGAAAGGATTCGGCACGGAAAAAATCGAAGAAGAACTGGCCATCATTTTTCCCGGTGCGCGTGTTGCACGCATGGATCTCGACACGACGCGCGGAAAATTCAGCATGCAGAATATTATCAACGATTTTGAAACGGGCAAGACCAACATTCTCGTCGGAACGCAAATGGTCACGAAAGGTCTCGACTTCGGTAATGTGGCGCTCGTAGGTATTTTGCAGGCGGACCAGGTGTTGAACTATCCCGATTTCCGTGCGTACGAACGTGCTTTCCAGTTGATGGCGCAGGTTTCCGGTCGCGCAGGAAGACGCGAGAAAAAAGGTGAAGTGATTATTCAAACGTTCAACCCGCAGCATTTCATTATTCAATGCGTGATCACGAATGATTACGAAGCGGTGTATCACAATGAGCTCGCCGACCGGATGCAGTTTCATTACCCACCTTTTCACCGGATCATCCGCATTACCATCAAGGGAAAAGATGCAACGCTGGTCGACAACGGTTCGCACTACCTGGCTACGCAATTGCGGCAGCACATGGGTTCACGCATACTTGGACCGGAATACCCGAGTGTTGCCCGTGTGCGCGAAGAGTATCTCAAAAATATTCTGGTGAAGATCGAACGCGAAACAAGCAGTGCGAAAGTGAAGGAAGTGATTGCACGGTTGATCGTGGATTTCAAGGCGCATGCGGATTTTAAGAAGTTGAGGGTGGTTGTGGATGTAGATCCGGGGTAGATGATAGACGATAGGCGATAGACGGGAGTCGGAGATGATGGATGGGTGCGTCTTGAATTCAGGATAGTTTGGAGTCTGGAGTCGGGGAGTTCGGAGACTTAACCCAAAGGTTTCGAAGAATAATTTCGATCAAGACGGACAACAGAAAATTTTTCTTCGAAGGGATCGGCGACGCCTCCGAACTCCCGGCTCTCAACTCCCGACTGCGCCCTATTTCGGGGCGCTTATCTTCGCATCACACAACGCAATCCGTTCCACCGGATATTTCGCGGTCGGATTAAAATTCAACGCTTCGTTGTAAA
>DATHKF010000004.1:0-3965 GCA_035489505.1 Bacteroidia bacterium
ACGCTTGCTGCTGTTGTGTAAATGTATTGCGCGTAAGCGGGGTTGGAAAGAAACGATAATGCTCCGGCGTGGCCTTCTTCGATTTTCGCTAATTGCGACACCACGACATCCGGGTTTCCTTCAACTTTTCCTCCAGCCAATGCGGCGATATCTTTTGCCGAAAATTTCATCGGGTAAATTTAGTGAAAAATGAACCCTAAAAACCGGGTAGCGGCCATTGTTTTGACCGATCATTTTTAGACTTCCCGGACTGCAAAAGGTTTAATCCGGGATTTACCGAAGCAATGGAATGAAAATTGTTTCCGTTCAGAAAAAAACAACCCATGAAAAACGCTACTCTTTTTATTGCTTTGGTGGCCGCTTCTTCTCTCTTTGCCACAACCCGTACATCCATTCAAAGCGGCGTGTGGACCAATCCGGCCATCTGGATTCCCAACGGCGTACCTGACCAGTTTGACGATACGATAATTGTCAACACCGATGTTCAGTTCAACGAGAACCTGCAGTCTTCCCAGTCGTTATTCCGGATAACTCCCTTCGGATCACTGACCAGTCTTAGCCAGGACACCTTCTCCGTTTTGGGAGGCATCATGATCATCGAAGGATACTTTCGCATGGGAGAATTCGATGTGGCCGGTGCAGATTCCGTGATTAACTACAGCGCCATTGTTGTTGACGGAGACATGAACCAGAACCGCCGCTTTGTGAATACAGTGAACGGGCAGGTTTGTGTTGATGGCGCATTGATTTCAACGGCACCACTGGTCAATCATGGAAGCATGAGTGCCGGAAGCTGGAATACGGCAGGCGCAGTGAGCGGAAACGGCGGACAGTTTTGTGTGCAGGGCAGCTTTGCAAACTCGGGCGCTATTTCCGGAAGCATCGACATTTGTGATGCTTCACCTTCCGGCGTGGGCGATAGCAATACCGGAACAATTGCCGGTTCGGTCACAATCTGCCAGGTGGGTCCATGCGGACAATGCGTATTGAGTTCGGTGGTGGAATACAACGCAGGAACCAGTCTCACGATCATTCCGCACCCGGTTACTTCTTCGTCGTTGATCCAGGTTGACTTCGGATCGGGACCTGCAGGTAATTCCCACGGGTTTGAACTGACCGACATCACGGGACGTGTTGTAAAATCAATTGTCTTCGTTGGCGACCGGTTTTACCTGGATCGTACAGGAATCGAATCCGGTGTATATTTTTACCAGGTTACTGATAAGAACAACACGGTGATCGCAGGCAAGCTGTTGATCGAATGATCACGCTTCAGTTTGTTCCGGTACGGCGGCCAGCGATTTTTTTCTTGCGTCCCGCGCTTTGAATGTATACCACGCGAAGATCAATCCACAAAGCAGCAGGAACGCCGAACAGAAAAACGGTGCGCCCGGTAAAACAATTCCGTATTGCCCGCTTGCAAAACTGCTGAACAGCCACGGCATCAGTAGCGGACCGATGATTGCGGTGATGCTCATTACGCTCGTGAGAAATCCCTGGAGTTCTCCTTGTTCATTCGGAGGAATGTCGGCAGAAGCGAGCGACTGAAGGCTTGGCCCACCGATTCCTCCAAGCGCAAGTCCGATGGTGGCTGCAAAGATCATCCACGGTTCGGAAGCGAGTCCAACGCCAATCATCCCGATCATGTTGATGATGATTCCATAATACACCGCGCGCTTTTCACCAATCTTCGGAATGAGTATCCGCGTCAATCCGCCTTGCACAAGAGCGATGCAGATTCCTACAAATGCGAGTGAGAAACCAATCCCTGTTTCAGTCCATTGGTACCGGTGAATGGTGTAAAACGACCAGGTCGAAGGCAATGATTGGCCTGCAAGATTGAGCAGAAAAAATACGATCGCGATGCGTGCAACAATCGGGTGTTTCATCAACTGCAACAAAGCTCCCACCGGATTTGCGCGTTTCCATTCGAATTTTCTCCGGTTCTCTGGCTTGAGCGATTCGGGAAGAATGAAGAAACCGTACAACCAGTTCAGCAATGCGAGCCCGGCTGCGACGAAAAAGGGAACACGGTCGCCCAACCCTGCGATAGCGCCACCTATTGCAGGCCCGGCAATAAATCCAAGACCAAAGGCTGCACCGATGATCCCGAAATTCTGTGCGCGTTTTTCCGGTGGACTGATGTCGGCAATGTATGCGCCTGCCACTGTGAAACTCGCGCCCGTAATACCTGCAATGAGACGGCCGATGAAAAGCAGTGTGATTGTTCCTGCAAAACCCAGGAAGAGATAATCCACGCCAAAACCAAACAGTGAAATCAGCAATACGCTTCTTCTTCCGAAACGGTCGCTGAGTGCGCCCAGCAACGGCGAAAAGAAAAACTGCATGAATGCATACACGAACATCATGTACCCGCCGATGATATTCGCGCGTTCAATGCTGCAATGTTCCATCGACATGATCAGTTTCGGAAGTACCGGAATGATAATTCCGATTCCCATCACATCGATGAACAGGGTAATAAAAATGAAAAGAAGGGCTTTGTTGTTGGGTTTCTGTTCGGACATAAAATATTTACTGCGTATTCGTTCTCAATTCTTTCGGGTAGCAGAGAAAATATTTTTTCACCGGCTGGGCTAAAACAGAAATGTTCAGCAAGTCGGCAGCCTCGGCAATATCCAGTACGTTTCCGTTCTTGAAAAGGATATTGATGCGGATGTTGTCGTGAATATTATCGCTGCTGTACGCACGGTTTTGTACGGCACCCGTAAATACAAAATAGTGCAGTTCTTCTTTTTTCAGGTTCATGCTTTTTACAGCACGTTTCTGCAATTGTTCCACGTACGTTCCGTCGAACGGTTTGTTCTGAAGCTCCACCGCGTACAGCGTGCGGTTAACCATGTTTCCGCACAGCGTCGATAAAACGTAATCGGAATGTTCCGACCAGACTTTTACGGACGACATGATATCGTAATCGTCCAGCTTCGCAAACGCATTGAGTATTTCCGGGTTTCCGGTAAATGCTGATTTGGTAAACCGGTTGGTCAGGAACAATTGCAACGCAGGCGTGGCAAAAAGCACTTCACCTTTTTCCGTGAGTTCTTTGGCGCGTTTGAGGATATTCACGAGCAAATGTTCTGCACACAAAACTGTTTTGTGCAGGTAGACCTGCCAGTACATCAGCCTGCGTGCAACGATAAATTTCTCGATCGAATAAATGCCTTTGTCTTCCACAACCAGCTGGTCGTTCACTACGTTCAGCATTTTTACAATGCGGTCGCTGCTCACAATTCCTTCGGAAACGCCGGTGAAGAAACTGTCGCGCAATAAATAATCGAGCCGGTCCATGTCGAGCTGGCTCGAAACCAACTGGTGCAGAAAATCTTTCCGGTATTTATTCCGGAATATGCGAATGGCGAGATCAAGCTGGCCTTTGAATTCTTCGTTCAAACGGTCCATGAACACCGCCGACAGATCTTCGTGCGTGATGTTGTGAACGATACTCGTTTCCAATGCGTGCGAAAAAGGTCCGTGACCAATATCATGGAGAAGGATCGCCACAGTTACACCTTCTGCTTCCTCATGGGTAATTTCCACCCCTTTGGAGCGCAACACTTCAACCGCTTCTCCCATGAGATGCATCGCGCCCATCGCGTGATGAAAACGGGTATGCAAAGCGCCGGGATACACGAGATTTGTCAGGCCCAATTGCCTGATCCTGCGCAGGCGCTGAAACCAGGGATGGTTGATCAGGTTAAACGCAAGTTCAGAGTGGACCGAAACAAACCCGTAAACCGGGTCGTTAAATATTTTTCGCTTCTGAGGTTGTTTCATTGATGAGGCGCAAAGGTAAACAAATCTCAAAGGGATTATACTTCCATCATTGGTGCCCGGGGAAATTGCGATGAGCAAGCACTATGGATTTGGAGCGCCTGCGGCGCGTAGCCACAGATGCGCAGATTGCGCAGATTTAATGATTGGTCTAGATCAATAAAAAATTATTT
>DATHKF010000005.1:0-2969 GCA_035489505.1 Bacteroidia bacterium
CGTCAAATAGAACTTATCCGGGCTTTCCAAAACACCCGCCCTGTACAAACAGCGGCGGGTGTTTTTTTCTCCACAAGGGAAACGGTTGAAACCGTTCTGAAAATCAGTTGTATTCATTGCCGGGGGCTTAAGCCCCCGGCAATGAATACAACTGGAGGTTCAACCGCTTAAGCGGTTTCCACAATCGCTTTGAAACCAAACTTGCGGCCCCCAAATTTCCATTCACAGCCATCAACTTTTCAACAGGTTCCGTGTTTCAACATACAAGTCCCGCTCCCTCGTGTTTCCCGCAAAGGCAGGCTATTGGGCGCTTTCAGGGCACCTGACTTATCAACAGTTCCCGGAATCAGGTGTAACCTTTTTATTTATCTTTCGTTTACCATTCCTGATACCCCGCACATCACCCAAACGTACTGAATGAAAATATAACTACTAGTAACCCCCTATGCGTCAGTTAAAAATTTCAAAACAAGTCACCAATCGCGAGACAGCCTCTCTCGATAAATATCTCCAGGAGATTGGAAGGGTTGACCTCATTACAGCAGAAGAAGAAGTTGATTTAGCCGGTCGTATCCGTAAAGGAGACCAGCTTGCGTTAGCCAAACTGGTAAACGCCAACCTCCGTTTCGTGGTGTCGGTATCTAAACAATACCAGAACCAGGGACTCAGTCTTCCCGATCTGATCAACGAAGGAAATCTCGGACTCATCAAAGCCGCCCAGCGATTTGATGAAACCCGCGGATTCAAATTCATTTCCTACGCCGTTTGGTGGATCCGTCAATCCATTCTCCAGGCTTTGGCTGAACAGTCGCGTATTGTTCGCCTGCCGCTGAATAAAATTGGCTCGATCAACAAGATCAATAAAACATTTGCCCGCCTCGAGCAGGAATACGAACGCGAACCTAGTGCCGACGAAATCGGTGCGGCGCTCGAACTTTCTCCGGAAGATATCAAAGAGGCCATGCGCAATACCGGCCGTCACGTATCCATGGATGCCCCTCTCGCTACCAGCGATGAGAACACGAGCAACATGTACGACGTGATGCAAAGCGATGATACGCCGAGCCCGGAGAATACATTAATGAACGAATCACTGCGTCGCGAAATCGAACGTGCGTTGTCTACGCTTACCGCGCGTGAAGCAGATGTTGTTCGTTTGTATTTCGGGTTGAATGGCGAACATGCTTTGACGCTCGAAGAAATCGGTGAACGTTTTGATCTTACACGCGAACGCGTACGCCAGATCAAAGAAAAAGCGATCCGCCGGTTGAAACATACGTCAAGAAGCAAATTGCTGAAAACATATCTGGGTTAAGGCTTTTTACAGCGACACCCTACAGAAGAGAACCTTAACGGTTCTCTTTTTTTATGCATTGAAATTGCCGCAAAAAAAAGAGGATAACCCGTGAAGATTATCCTCTTGACTTAAATCGTTTGACCGGTCTCTACTTCCCGGCTTTTACGATTCGTTTCGTTTCAACCAATTCTTTATCCAGGTTTGTGATACGCAACAGGTAATAACCGTCTTCGTAATTGGCAAGGTCGATGTAATTAATCGAATTGCTGTTTGCGAAACTGTTCACCAGTTTGCCTGATGCATCGTACAATTCATAGAGGTAATAGGTCGGTTGTTCGTCGCCGGTATTAACGGTCACGAAATCAAGCGTTGGATTCGGGTAAAGCGAAAAGCCGGTCACCGGTTGCTCAGGAACCGAAAGCGCGGTGCTATTGTCTGCCACTGCGAATGCGCCTCCGTTTGTAAAAGGTCCACGGTCGAGGCGGAATGTATTGAATGGTGCGGCTATGGCTGAACCGAGGGTATCGGTATCCCACATGCCATTGTCGTAATGCGTGATGAATGAATTATTACGATCGAAACCGTTGGCCTCATTGGCAGCACCCCAGCGCAAACTGATATGCATATCCATGGTCATGTTTGCTTCGCCATAAACTACCCAGGTGCGGTCTACCACAGTTTCCCAGGTAGCCATGTTTGATCCGGATAATCCACTGGTGTAAACACCGTCCATTGCGCGAACGCTGATGTAACCCGGAGTTGCTGACGAAGTAAGGTGAAGTCCAATCGGTGAATACGAAGCCGCTGTTCCGATAGGTACAATCACGGCGGCGGCGGAAAGGACCACATACTGGTGAACTGATCCGGTATCACTGGTGATGAAATAACGTGTGTCGTCTGATCCGTTTACCGCAGCACCTGGTCTTACATACAATGCGCCTTGCCCGATGTCGAATTTTCCGCTGATAAAATTGACTTGTCCGTGAATACTGATCTCCGACCCGAGTACAACTGATGCGCCAACCGGAGTTTCAATCACGAGGTCAGATACTGCCTTGGCGTTCGGGTCCATCCACAGGGTGTCTCCCGATACTGAAGTCATGTGGAGGTGAAGTACTGCTACCGCAGTGCCCATGATGGCTGAGCCTGACACCTGGTTCCAGGTACCCGCAGCTTCAAATTCATACACCCCAAGTTCCACCTTTCCACGGGTGAGATTGAATGCGCCGTTAACCGTTACATCGTTGCTCAGTGTCAATACACTTGCGCTTGCAAACAGGTCTACGGTCAGGTTATTCAACCCGGTTCCGGTCAGTTCGGCATCCGCTAAGTGCGTAGGTCCGTTGTAGATCACATCGTAACTCAACGCACCATCGAAAATGCCGCCGGTTACATAGAAAATACCGTCTTCGACATAGATCACACATCCGACTCCAGGAGTCAGCGTTGATCCGGTCATAAGCCGCAAAGTACCGTCGAGCATGTGGATGGAATCTGTAACGATCAGTGCCGATTCAAGGCGTATTGTTGTAGCGTTACGATTAATCGTTAACTCGCTCAGTGTGGAGCCTGCAGAGAAATTGAAATCGCGGTTCATACCGCCGCTCGCACCTTCAATAACAAGTTCCGAATTGTTTGTTTCAAACTGCGCTCCAACACCACCATCATACTG
>DATHKF010000006.1:0-5719 GCA_035489505.1 Bacteroidia bacterium
GATTTCCTGGCGACCGTTTTTCTTCATGGCATCCATCGGCGTCAGCATTGGTGTTGAAGTTAATTTCGGTTCCGACGATTCGCATTCCGGTTTTTCATTCTCTGTTTCCGCAGATGTCGAAATGTGGGGACCACCAACGGGCGGAAGAGCGCACGTGCATGTGATCTTCATCACGTTCACGGTTCACTTCGGATCAGATGACGCAGCTGCGAACAACAAAGCGCTGCCGTGGCACGAGTTCAATGAATTGCTTCCGCATGCTGCTGCGGTATGTCGCATCACGGCCAGCGATGGCATCAGCAAAACAGAAGAAAGCAAAAAGAGCAGCAGCGGAAAATCGTGGATCGTGCGTTCAGGTTCTTTCCGTTTCGTTACAGAGTCGGCTATTCCTTCGAGTGAAATTGCATACGGTGAAAAAAAGAGCAACGTTCACAGCTTGAAAAATTCGGTGAGCGCCGATCCGATCGACATCCGACCAATGAATAAAACCGGTGTGCGTTCTGAACACCGGTTGCAACTCTTCAAAGACAACGAACCCGTCAACTGCGAAACACAAGGCTGGGTGCTCACTCCGCGAAAAGCAACAACACCTGAAGCGCTCTGGGGAAAACCTCCTGCATCATTCTCGCAGATCCCTGGTTCACCCAAAGCCGCTATGACCGGAGCATTGCTCAGCGGTTATGAAGTAATTGCCCCCCAACCTGTACTGGGACCCGGTCCGGGGGCGGTTCCTGTGAAATCGCTTTTGCTGGATTACCTATCTCCCGAAGGTAAAACAGCATTGCGTTCCACGGAACCGCCCAATCCGGATTACCTGCCTGCGTTCAATGAAAATTCCATGGATGCGGTGCAGAAAATCAGCGGTGCAGAAGCGCAGACAGCACGAAATAAAATGTGCGCAACATTACTCGAACTTGATTTGTACAGCAGCGGCAATGAGTCCATGATCCGTCTCGGGCAGGAATGCACGCACCTGTACGACACAGCACCCTTGTTGCAATAAAAGCAGAACCCATGAGCCAGCAAGACACAATCAAAATACCTCCGGGGACGCTGTTCTTCCACGATCATTTTATTCCTGCGCTCGAAGCAGGCAACTGGAGGATCCATGTCGAACAATTCGTTGAGAAAGATGGCGCGGCACTCAACATCGATAAAGACAAGCAAACGATTCCGCTGAATGCAGAGCAGGAATTTATCGTTTCGGCACCGCAGTTCAGTTTGCCACCCGGCGCTGTTGCTGCGCAATTTCCACCCGATTCAAGCAGCGGTGCGTACCGCGATGTACTGCCTCACATTGTACTTGAAGACCCGCTCCTGCCGTGGGAAAGAAAGTTCGACAGCAAACTGAGAAACCGTCCGTGGCTTGCGCTTCTTGTATTTACCGATGAAGAACTCAACGGAGCCGAAGATGTTGCAACGCGTTCTGCGATCACTACCGTTGATTCTTTTTTACAACCGCAAACCGGTGTATTAAAAACATCGGTGGCGAGAGAAGCAGACATTCCCGGTGATACACCCTGTTCTTTTATTCGCGTTCCGGTTAAAACATTCAGTGAACTGGTTCCACTCGTGGACGAACTGGAATTGCTCGCGCATTGCCGGAAAGTAAACATGGAAGACAAAGCGGAGAACAGCGGCGATGGTTTCTTCTCCGTTGTTGTGGCCAACCGGTTTCCTGCAACAGACGACAAGAAGCCGAAGAAAAATATTGTTCATCTTGTTTCGCTCGAAGGTCTTTCATCGTGGCTTACAGCGAAACCCGATTTCAAAGACTACACCGAAGTTGCTTTGGTTTCACTGGCCAGTTGGACATTTTCTGTACTGCCTGCGAATCACGAAGACTTTCGCGGCCTCGTGAATAGGCTGGTTCAGTCTGTGAATGCTGAGGGACAATCGCTGCTCCGTTTACCGTTCAAAGCCAACAGCAACGGCGATGCATCAACACTGAAACGCGTGGAGGAAGGTTTCATTCCGCTCGTGTATCATACACGCACAGGTGAAGAAACACCGGCCTGGTACCGCGGCCCGTTTGTTCCGGTGGCACCAGCAGTGCTAAAAAAAGAACAACCGTTCCTTACTGCAGATTCAGCATTGATCTACGATAAATCGCAAGGCGTGTTTGACCTTTCGCTTTCGTCTGCATGGACACTCGGCCGCGCGACCGCGCTTGCTGATAAAAATTTCAGTCAGCATTTGTATGAGCTGCGGCGCAAAGCACATCGCACCACCGACCTGATGCTTCACAGGCAAAGCAGCAGTTATTTTTCCAGCGACGAAAGCAGCATTGATCACGCTGCACAGAATGAGTTCGAAAAAATAATGGGAGATCATTTTCTGAAACAGATCGGCGAACATGTCTCCGTTGCAGAGAAAACAGGAGTAGAAAAGAAAAAAACAGTCGCTGCATCGAAACCTGCCGTACAGCTTAGTGCTTTCCTGGAAAACAAACAAGTGCAACAACGGATCACAACACTGGTGGACGAAACAGATAAAGAAGTTTCGCAGTGGCTTGCGCGTTTGTCGCTCCTCTACCCTGTTCCGTTCAATTACCTCGTGCCCGATGAAAAAATGCTGTCCGAAGAATCGCTTCGCTTTTTTTACATCGATGCAAACTGGATCGGTGCATTGATTGACGGAGCGCTCAGCATTGGTCTTGAATCGAGCCGCGACACGAAACTGCACACGCTCATTCACGGAACGTTGCAGAAAAATGCAATGATCAAAGCAGCATCGTGGCGTGCGGGATTATTGGGCAAAACAGTCAGCACTACGGATGAACCCAGGCAAGCCAGTCCCGTGTGCGGACTGTTGTTGCGTTCGGCATTGGTTTCCGGCTGGCCCGGCCTTGCTGTCCGCGCACTCAACAACAATGGTACACCGGTCAACACGTTGCGTCTCGAGCGGATTTCTTCCGGCGTTTTGCTTTGTCTCTTCGATGCAGTTCCCGATTACTTCGAAATTGCGGAACCGTATGAAGGACTTCGTTTCGGAACAGATGACGACGGATCAATACCGTTGCGCAATTTTACTCCGCCGGCAAAACCGGGTGATCCTGAAATCGGTGAGCAACTGAAAGGAAATCCTGTACTGAAACTTCGTGATCTTTCCGGGAAAGAAAGTTTATGCATGCGCGACAAAGGCAGTCGCTCGCTCCGGTTGACTGCTTCGGAACAATCTTCACTCAGCAGTCAGCTGCAGGCTTCCAACAAAACGATTCAGTTGGTGACACCCGGATCGCTGGCCATGCAGATGGTTAAATCTCCCGAAGCCATCCGCATTTTTTCACTCAATAAAAAATCAAGCTGATATGGCTAACCCGGTGCTTATCGTTCCTGTTCAGCTCGACGCACTCGTCGCGAACAAGAACCTGCTCAACCGCGATGGCGATTTGCGAAGCTGGCAGTTCAATTACAAAGCGCTGAGCAATTATACTTCACCGCAACCGCCCGCATTCGGTAATCAAACCGGCACAACCGCGCCCGGAGTTTTTCTTCACTGGAATCTTCCGCGTGCATTGCGCAAAGGAAAACAGGATCGCGTCAGTGGCAAGATCGTTTATCCATTGGTGCCGAACCGGTGGCTCGTGGTGCGCGTCCATGGAAAAGATGAACGCCACTGTAAAGCGTGGGTGATTGAAAGTGATTGCCCGCTCACCGATGGCGTGAAAGAAAAACTTCCGGGATTCAGCGTAGAGCAAACGAGCCTCTATGCCGTTGATCCTTCCGTCATCCGCGCGTGGAAAGCAAGTCCGGATAAACTGCGCAACACGATTAAACTCGATGCGAATGCGAACGGACCGAAAATCGCCAACATCGGAGTTACTTTTCCATTGGAGAAAGGATGGAACGAACGTACTTCGAAAACGTCATTCCTCACTTCCGTAGCTCCGGGCAATGCGGCATTCAGTATTTATTATGCGCAGAATGTGGGTGTATTTTCCATGTACGATGATCTTGCAGGAATTGACAAAGACACCGTGAGTTACCTGGTGAGCGGATGGTACTCTGATGCCGGTGATGATATTCTTGCCTCGTGGCAGAACGATAAAACATCCGCTGATCCATACGCTGCGCTTCTCCAGGAACTCGGTTGGATCATGCAGGGAAGCTCCGGAGATAAACCGGTGCAGAGTTTTTACGAAGGCGTAGCGCTTTCAATCAATTGGGACCGCAACGGAGCGCCACCGGAAAATGATCCTTTGAAGGATGTCCGTGATAATTCCAAACTCAACGTCTCGCTGGGCAATACAACCATTGACTCGTTCAGCGCATTGATCGGGAAGCAACTGGAAATGTCCGGTAAGCCGGCGCAAAACGCAAAACTGTTGCGCGCTTTCCAATATGACCTGCTTCCCCTGCTGAACAAAGTGCACGGTGATGTGATACTCGAGAACCGCATTCGCCAGGAATGGTTCAGCCCGGAACAAGGCGCGACGAAGTGGATGATCGCCGGTAAAGGATCCAAAGACGGTGAAGCCGTTGAAATCAGCCCGGATGAAATTGCGTGGCTGACACAACTGAACATCGGACAGGAAAAATTTGATGCCGGCGTCCAGGAACTCTCCAATCTCCAATGGCAATTGCATGCGGCCTGGTGGAAATTGGGACGTAATCCCGAGAAGTTTCCAAACACCAAAATAACCAGTCAGCAGCTTCGCGATTTCATCAACCCATCGAACAAAAACGGAATCACCACGCGTGTTATTCAGCAAGCCAGCAAACTCAGTACGTTGAAGCGTGCTGTTCCTTCCCCGAAATGGGAAGGCAATAAAAAACCGGAAGACGCTTTTGCCGACGGCATCACAGCATTTGCGAAAGAGCGAAAACTCGGCGACAATAAATTGCTGAAAGCAACAAACGGTCCACGCTATTGGAAAGCAGCAAATCCTGTGTTGACGATTTCCGGTCTCGAGCCTTCTGCTGCTGCCGATCCGGATGAAGTGCTGAAGGTTCGTTCTTCTGCAAACCTCATTACCGGTCTGTCGTGTGCGGATAAAAAAATTACGGGCGATGTACTTTCCAAAGCAATTCCACTTCCTGCAGGATCAAACACACTTCCGGAAATTTGTTTGCGTTTGCTGAGCGAATTCTTTTTGATCGATCCGTCAAACGCTGCTGCGCTGGCCAAAGCGGCTGGAATTACGGAAGCGCAATTGAGCGGCATCATGCAGAAGCACGATGCACAGGCGTATTCCGGAATTCTTCCGTCGAACGATTTGCAACCGTGGAGTCAGCCGTGGGAACCGATTTTTGTTGAATGGCAGGTCAACTACAAACACATTCCGTTTTCAACCGGCGACCAGGCCAACTGGAATTTTAACGGCGACGATTATTCCTACACCGCGCAGAATGATTTTTCAAAAAACAAAGGCCGGAGTATTGGCGGCATCTCGTTGCTGGGCAGTCATCCGCAGACACTTTTCAGGAAGCGCCTGAAAGAATATCTCCAGAAATACAAGAATGCTTCGCTCGATGAAATCAATACCTGGATCACTGCAACGGATGGATGGAAATTCATTGCGCAGGAATTAACCGGCTTCCACGAGTTGCTGGCGTACCGCGATGTGCGGCTTTTCAGAAGACCGGGAAGCAATGAGGCAATTGGTGACGAGAAAATTCCACTTGCCGCTTTAACCGGTTTTCCAACCGAAGCGTCGGCAACAAATGTGTACCAGCCCGTGCGTGTGCGGAATGTTCCTTATCTCCCCAATGGTGAG
>DATHKF010000007.1:0-5493 GCA_035489505.1 Bacteroidia bacterium
GCCGTGAGCTTGTCTTTATTCTCCATCAGAAGCTGCTTCGTCTTCACGTACATGGCTTCCACCATTGTGCGCACTTCCTGGTCAATGATTTCGGCCGTGGTATCGCTGTACGGTTTCGAGAATGCATATTCACTGCCTTGCGAATCGTAATAACTGATGTTACCGATTTTCGGATTGAGACCGTAGTACATCACCATGGCGTACGCCTGTTTGGTTACGCGTTCGAGATCGCTCAAAGCACCCGTGGAGACTTTGCCGAAAATTACTTCTTCAGCAGCACGTCCGCCCAGGGTAGCACACATTTCATCGAGGAATTGCTCGGTGGTGGTGAGTGAACGTTCTTCCGGCAGATACCAGGCTGCGCCCAATGATCTTCCGCGTGGAACGATGGTTACTTTCACCAGCGGTGCGGCATATTGCAGCATCCAGCTTACCGTAGCGTGACCCGCTTCGTGGAAGGCAATCGTGAGTTTTTCGCTCTTGGAAATGATTTTGTTTTTCTTTTCCAGTCCGCCAATTACACGATCTACCGCATCCAGGAAATCCTGGCGGCCAACAACTTTTTTGTTGTGGCGTGCAGCGATGAGTGCAGCTTCGTTACAGATGTTTGCAATATCAGCGCCTGAAAAACCAGGAGTCTGACGTGCAAGAAAATCGAGGTCTACGGTAGTATCCAGTTTCAACGGTTTAAGGTGAACCTGGAATATGGCCCTGCGTTCGTTCAGATCGGGAAGATCAACGTAGATCTGTCGGTCGAAACGTCCTGCACGAAGGAGGGCGCGGTCGAGAATATCGGCACGGTTGGTAGCGGCGAGAATAATTACACCACTGTTCGTTCCGAAACCGTCCATCTCGGTGAGGAGCTGGTTGAGGGTATTCTCGCGTTCATCATTCGCACCTTGTGAAACACTTCTGCCGCGGGCACGTCCAATGGCATCAATCTCGTCGATGAAAATAATACACGGCGCTTTTTCTTTGGCCTGTTTGAAGAGATCGCGCACACGTGATGCACCTACACCCACAAACATTTCCACGAAATCGGAACCGGAAAGCGAGAAGAACGGAACTTTCGCTTCGCCGGCAACGGCTTTTGCAAGCAACGTTTTACCTGTTCCCGGAGGGCCTACGAGCAATGCGCCTTTCGGAATTTTCGCACCGAGGTCGGTATACTTTTTCGGATTTTTCAGAAAGTCGACGATCTCCTTGATCTCCACTTTTGCTTCTTCAAGACCGGCCACATCGTTGAACGTGATGTTCACCATGGTGTCTTTATCGAACAGCTGCGCCTTTGATTTTCCAATATTGAAAATCTGGCTTCCGCCGCCTCCACCCATTCTGCGCATGAGGAATATCCAGAGGATAACCATAATGGCAATTGGGAGAAGCCAGCTCAGGTGATCGGAGAATGACGTGCGTTTTTCTTCAACGAGCGGAATGATCTGATCTTCGCGGTACCCTGCCTGGAGCTGGGTCTCATGCATCCGCTTTTCAAGGTCTTCACTCCATGTGGGTTCCAGCTGAAGGTGTGGTGCATCGGCCGGGATCGGGCCGCGCCATCCTTTGTCTTTGAACTTGGCCATCAACGCAACGATTGCCGAGTCTTTCATCGTCACAGAATCGCTTTTCAGTACAAGTTCAAGGCGGTTATTTTCATTGGAAATGCGAACGATCTTCTTCACCACTTTATGCTTGACGAGCATATTGAATTCGGCTAAGTTGATCTTTGGCACTTCATTCATCATGCCGGGCACGAAGAATCCGATTAATCCTACAACGAGGATTATATACACCCAAAAGAATCCCGACGGGGATCTGGGCAGCTGAGGCTTACGCGACATGCGGTCGCGCTGCCGTTTTTCCTGGTCCTGTTCTTGGTTATTCATCTCACTCATATCTATTTACAGGATAGTCGTTAGTGGGGTTTCTTTATTGTAGAAATTAGGGTTCCTTAACAAATCGTTTATTGCTTCACTTTAATCTCTTCGGCATCGGCCCAAAGGGCTTCCAGTTTGTAAAAATCGCGGGTGTCCCGTTCAAATACGTGAACAACTACATCCACATAGTCGATCAGGATCCAAAGCGCATTTTCCCATCCTTCTGAACGGTATGGACGCTCGCCGGTTTGTCTTTTGACCATGTGTTCGACCTCTCCGGCAATGGCTTCCACCTGGGTGTTGGAACCACCTTCACAGATAATGAAGTAGTCGCAAACCGCATTCTCAATCTTGCGTAAGTCGAGCCAGCGGATATTCTGGCCTTTCTTTTCCAGTATTCCTTCAATTACGCTTTCGGCCAGGATGCGGCCTTCGTCTTTCTCTTTGGGTGTTACCGGTTTCGCTTTGACAGGTTTAGCAACCACCTTAGCAACGACCTTTTTCACGGCAGCCGGCTTCTTAACCGCCGCAGTCTTTGTTTTAACCGTTGATTTTTTGGCCGGGGCCTTTTTTCCTTTTGCAGGCACCGCGGCCTTTTTGGTTTTCGCTTTCGCCTTAACCGGACTCTTCTTTACAACTTTCTTTTTTGCCATCAGTATACTTTCCGGAACGTCCGGAGTTCAATTCTTAATAAAGCTCAGGTGATTAATCTGTAACAGACTATACAGCCAAACAAATATGTAATTTTATGCGCTTAATCAAAGTATACAAAGGTAAGGAAAAATGAGTGGCGGAAGTCCATCAACATTGTTTGTGGGACAGCGGGTTATCCGGCTCGACCAGGTAGACTCAACCAATAATTTTGCAATGGGATTGCTTAAGGGCATGCCGTTGGAGGAAGGGGCTGTAGTGACTACTGCCAGGCAAACGCGGGGCAAAGGCCAGCGCGGGAATTCGTGGGAATCGCAACCGGGCCAGAACATTACCTGCAGTGTTATTCTGCGTCCCGTTTTCCTGGAGCCTGTGAAGCAGTTCGATCTTACCCGTGCCGTATCGCTGGCATTGACGGATGTTCTGCTCGACATCATCCCGCAGCATGAAGTAAAGATCAAATGGCCCAACGATATTTTTGTGGACGACCGTAAGATTGCCGGTATCCTGATTGAAAATATTCTGAATGGCAATCAGCTCAATTATTCCGTAGTGGGAATCGGGTTGAATGTGAACCAGGTTGATTTTATTTCCGGCGGTGCGGGTGCCACTTCGTTACGGATGGTTACCGGCAATGCATTTGAGCTCGACGGAATCCTGAAAATGATTTGCGCGGCGGTGGAAGTACGGTATCTCCAGCTTCGCGGACGCAAGGAAGACAAACTCGACGAAGAATATTTTTCCCGCTTATTCAAAGCCGGAATCACTTCCAAGTTCACCGATTTCTCGGCCATATTCGAAGCCACAATTGTAGATGTTACGCACGATGGTTTGCTGGTGCTTAAAGACTGTAATGGGCTGGACAGGAAGTTTGCGATGAAAGAGGTCGGCTGGATAGGGTAGAGTAGGCAAGTAGGGAGTAGGCAAGTAGGCTGTCATCCCGTTCCGTATTTCAATCACGACCGTTATGAATAGAATATTTTCTGAAGGCAGTCACGTCTCTTATCCCGTACTCCCTACTTGCCTACTGCCTACTAAACTACTCTCTACTGCTCCTTCAAAGTCCAGGCTTCCGCCTTCTCCGCAAACATCACTTTCGTGCGCACCCAAACCGATACAAACAACTCACTTCTGCGATAGTTTTCAAGATCACTTTCAGATTCCCAGACCGAGATCGTGAAGAATACTTCAGGCCGGTTGGATTCGCGATGCAATTCCAGGCTTCGACATCCCGGAAAACCCGCAATGAGGTGACGGTTTTCGGCAAATAATTTCCGGAACGCATCTGTTGCATCGGTGCGGAAAGTCATTTTCACAATGCGTTTGATCATCGTTTACCCGTTGAAATTGATGCGCACCACAGAATTCATCCGCAGGTTGAGCAATTGATTGGCTTTGCCCTGGTTGATTGCAATTTCCAATGTTCCTTCCGAATTGAACAGTGCGAGTTTATCGCCTTCGTCCACATCGGAATACCGCTGCGCGATCGAGGTAATTTCATCACCGATGAGTTGAATGGAAAACGGGCGTCCGCGGCCAATACGTTCAAACTCCGAACGCTGAATGTCGGTAACGAGGTTGCCAAAACTATCGATGTGTACCACGTTGCCTTTGATCACGTCGTCTTCCGGGAAATGGCGCGGACGGATCAATTCGGCGATGCCGTTCAGCGGAGTTCCGGTATTGATCAATTGCTTTCCTGAAGCAATGGCCGCAGCGGCCGGCACGTAAATATCAAGCGCAGGAAATGAAGAGGGCTCTTTCCCGGCGGGACAAATTTCCACAATTACTTCGGGGCGGTCGTCCGACAAAAGCGAAAACATGCCGTTGTTGGAACCAATGAAATAATGGTCGCCCATGCGGAAAGCCACGTGGTTGAACCGCTGCGAAGGCGCCGGCCCCACGCACACAATGTGGATTGTCCCTCTCGGGAAACGATGCCAGCTGTGCCCCAGTGTAAATGCAGCCTGCTGAATATCAAACGGTGTAACCAGGTGTGAAACATCGGCAATTGTCACGCCATTGATCGCGGAATACAAAGCTCCCTTCAGCGTTGCCGCGAAATGATCTTTCAATCCGAAGTCCGTGGTTAGTGTGACAATTGGCATAGTCATTACCTTTGTGGATCGCAGAAAGGTGCTTATTTTGCAGACAAAATTAACGATCGCGGGAACGTGCAGGATTCCCCACAGAATGAAGTTGTTCACTATTATATGCTGAAAGTTGGCTGAATCGATTATCCAGGTAAACACCGTTGACCCGATTGTAATCTATGGGGTTAATGATTCCAAACTCGAAAAACTCCGCGAGTACTTCCCTAAATTGAAACTGATTGCCCGCGGTGATGTTATCCGCGTGATTGGCGATCCCGAAGAAATTGCGCGCTTTGAGAAGACGCTCAACACGTTCATTGCGCACTTTGATAAGTATGGAAGTCTCACCGAAGCCAACATCGAACATTTAATGTCGGGTGGTGAAAACGGTGAAAAACCCGAAACCGACAGCAACGATATTCTCGTTCACGGCAATCACGGGTTGGTTGTGCGTGCACGTACTCCCGGACAACACCGCATGGTGGAAGCCTGCGCCAAAAACGACATGGTGTTTGCTGTGGGACCGGCCGGAACAGGAAAAACATACACGGCTGTTGCATTGGCTGTGCGGGCTTTGCGTAACCGCGAAGTGCGAAAGATTGTGCTGACGCGTCCTGCCGTTGAAGCCGGTGAAAACCTCGGATTTCTTCCCGGCGATCTGAAGGAAAAACTCGATCCGTACCTGCAGCCGCTGTATGATGCGCTGAACGAAATGATTCCCGGTGAAAAACTTAAAAATTACATCGAGAATAACATCATCCAGATTGCACCATTGGCCTTTATGCGTGGACGTACGCTGGACAATGCATTTGTCATTCTGGATGAAGCGCAGAATGCAACGGAAAGCCAGCTGAAAATGTTTCTCACACGCATGG
>DATHKF010000008.1:0-5355 GCA_035489505.1 Bacteroidia bacterium
GACCATGTTCCCGTACATCCGTTTGATTGCGCACATGAAAGACGATACGTCGCGCACACCACCGCAGCTCGATCGCTGGCACGTGTTGTTTACACCGTGGCCGGATGCTGCTGTGAATCCGCAACGCGCGTACAGTTTTTACAACGACTCGTTGCAGGAAGGCGACAGCGCCATATTTATTGTCGGCGTTGAAAATCTTACACCGTGGGCGTTCACCGACAGCATGCTGGTGAAGTACTGGATCATCGACAACAACCGCGTGCGTCACGATTTTCCAACCGTGCTCCGTCCACCTTCGTTCATCGGGAATACCTGGTACCCGCAGCGTATTGCGGTGAACACAACAGGCTTTGCCGGCGCGAATGAACTGTGGGTGGAAATCAATCCGCTGGGCGATACGAACACGCAACCGGAGTACGTTCATTTCAACAACGTGATCATGACGCCGTTTGCGGTGGGCACAGACCGGATCAATCCGCTCATGGACGTAACGTTCGATGGTGTACACATTCTCGACGGCGATATTATTTCCGGAAAACCAACCGTCCTGATTTCGTTGAAAGACGAAAATCAATTCCTCGCGCTGAACGATACATCCGATTTCAAAGTTTTCCTCCGCACACCTTCACAACCCGTTCCGCAATTGATTCCGTGGAGCAATGAAATGCTCTTCACTCCTGCCGTTCTTCCTGATAACAGCGCCAAAATTCTTTTCACCCCGCAACTGGCAGAAGATGGAATTTACGAACTCATCGTGCAGGCGAAAGACCGTTCCGACAATGAAAGCGGAATGATCGATTTCACCATCACGTTTGAAGTGATCAACAAATCGACGATCACGAACGTGCTGAATTACCCGAACCCGTTTTCAACGTCGACGCAGTTTGTGTTTACACTCACCGGGAATGAAGTGCCTGATCTCTTCACGATCCAGATCATGACGATCACCGGAAAAGTTGTGCGTGAAATCACAAAGGAGGAACTGGGTAATATTCACATCGGGCGCAACGTAACTGAGTATCGCTGGGATGGCATGGATGAATTCGGTGATCCGTTAGCGAATGGTGTTTACCTGTACCGCGTGATTACGCGTTTGAATGGAGATGTTATCGAGCAGCGAGAGAGCGGAGCGGATCCGTACATTATCAATGGTTGGGGCAAGATGTACCTGATGAGGTGATTTTGATTAATCCCCAGCAATCCAATTGTGTTTCTTGTTGCGCCTTCGGCGCCCTGCCACAGATTCGCAGATTGCGCAGATTAAATAATTATTTCCTACTATTTAATTCAATTTTAAAAATCTGCGCAATCTGCGAATCTGTGGCAGGAGGCCGAAGGCCTTAAAAGCAATACAAAAAAATTAAATTGGTAATTAAACCCTGACGAACCGATGGTGTCAAAGATTTACATACCATTAAACCAATGTACATGAGAACTTCCCGGATCATCTTTTTTCTGCTCTTTCTCCTTGGAGTTGGTGCATATACCGAAGCACAGGCGCAACGCGGACCACGCCAGCACAGGCGTCCTGCGGTACGTCGCGCCGAAAAACTTCACGCCAAACGCGTCATCCGCAGAACGGCCATTGTGATCCGTCACGCGCATAACCTCGTTAAGGAAAACAAGAATTACACGGGCGATCTCGCGAAATCGATTGCGCACCAGAAATATGCACGCCGTTTGTATTTCGAAGGAAAATACCTGCGCGCGATGCATCAATCGCGCCGCGCACGTCAGTTGGCCATCCTTTCCATCCAGGCGAATAAAGGAACCGAACCCGCAGGTGCAGCCAATGAAAAAGAAGACGATGACCTGATGAACGCTGAACCGGTTACGGATGCCGAGCTCGACAAAGAACTCGATGAAAACTCTCCGGGCTATTCAACAAAGGATGAAGATTTTGTGAACGCGGCGTTATCGGAGATTGACTTGAGCGATATGGAGTAGCGCCTTTGGCGCAGTTCGGAGACGAGAGATGGGAGGCGTAACTTGTAGCCTTCGGAGAAAAGTATTCTATATAAATGTTAAACAGAAAACTTTTCTTCGAAGCACCTGGGTTTAGCCTATCGACTCCCGTCTCTCGTCTCCCGACTAACCTTATCTTTGCGTCCATGCGGAAACGCCTGTTTCTTTATGCGCTCATCAGTGGATTGATTTTTTTCCTGGCCTGGCCCGTGAAAGGGTTTCCATTCCTGCTCTTCGTGGCCTTCGTTCCCCTTCTGCTGATCCAGCACGAAATCAGTACCGACAACCGGCTCCGTGCACGGCATTTGTTTTTTTACTCGTACATCGCTTTCCTGCTTTGGAATATTGGCGCCACGTGGTGGGTTGCTTGTATTCATACCGGTCAGGGCGCGGCTTACGGAGCATTTTTGGCTAACTCGCTGCTGATGGCTTTCGTGTTTCTTCTTTTTCACAAAGTGAAACGCGCGCTTCCCGAACGGTACGGAACCTTTGCCATCATTCCACTCTGGATCGCATTCGAATACCTGCATCTCGACTGGGATCTCACGTGGCCGTGGCTTACGCTCGGAAATGGATTCGCATCGTGGAATGAAACTGTGCAGTGGTACGAATACACCGGCGTGTTTGGCGGAAGTTTCTGGATCCTGCTCGTGAACGTTTTGGTGTTTGATCTGTATATATACAGGAACACACTGTTGCGGCCTGTGAAACGAAGAACAATTCATCTTGTATCGGCCAGCCTGATCGTGATCATTCCTGTTGTGTTGTCGTTGCTGATGTACACCTCCATCGATCCGCGCGAAGGTGAACGTACCACCGATGTAGTCGTTGTACAACCAAGCATTGATCCGTACAAAAAGTTCGGTACCGATTATTTAAAACATCTCGACAAGATCCTTCGCCTCGCCGAAGCGAACATGGACACTACAGTGGATTAAATGCTCGCACCGGAAACAGCGCTGACCGAAAATTTCTGGGAGAATGAAATAGAATATTCGTCAAGCATCGGTTTGTTGTATAAATATCGTTCGCGTTACCCGAACCTCGCCATTGTTACCGGTGCTGCTACCGGGCGTTATTTCATGCAGGAAGAAATGCCTACGGTAACCGCACGGAGGTTTACGCAACAGCCCGGGTGGTATGATAATTACAATACAGCATTGCAGATTGACTCTACGCACACACTTTCTATTTATCACAAATCGAAACTTGTACCGGGCAGCGAAAAACTTCCGTTCCCCGCCTTGTTTGGTCACCTCGATAATTTCGCACTCGATCTCGGCGGAACCAAAGGCAGTCTCGGTGTGCAGGATGAACGGACCGTATTTTTTCATCCCGCAAAAAAAACAGGAATCGCACCGGTGATCTGCTACGAATCCATTTACGGCGAGTACGTGGGTGAGTACATCCGCAACGGCGCTGATTTTATTTTCATCATGACCAACGACGGCTGGTGGGATGATACTCCGGGTTATCACCAGCATCTTGCGTACGGCACATTGCGCGCGATTGAAACGCGAAAAAGTATTGCCCGTTCTGCCAATACGGGAACATCCTGTTTCATCAATATGCGCGGAGATATTGAACAACCACAGGACTGGTACGAAGAAACATCCATCCGTCAGAAAATCGTTTCACGGGCCGGGCTGACCTTCTACACCAAACACGGCGATTATATTGCGGTGGCCATGCTTTGGCTCTCGTGGGCGGCAGTAGCCTGGTTTTTTGTGAACCTCGTGATGCGTTCCGTCCGTAAAAGGAGAAACCGCCAGACCGCGAATAGTGTCTGAGTCTAAGGTCAGCCGCAGATTGCGCAGATGTGAAACCGGTAAAAATTTTGGTGAATGCGATATAGAAATTAAGCCGCGAATTACACGAAATTACGCTAATTGTGTATTCGTGTAATTCGCGGCTCAATGAACCGAGGCATTACCAAAAAAAATTAAGAATTGGAGCAAATGTAGAATCTGCGGCATCTGCGATCCCGAATGCTTTCGGGACTGCGGCAAAAAATATAACACGGTAATTATGAAATCTGCACGAAATTTGCATCCTAAGTAAAAAGATTCTTACCCCATGAGAGTACTGTTTTTACTTCTGTTTTCGTCATTGCCCTTGTTCGTGTTTGCCCAAACCGGGAATCTCGTGCACAATCCCGGATTTGAGTCGGCGCAGGAACCGGCAATTTCCACCTGGCTGAAAGAAAATCCGGTGGGAACGAAACTTGTTGACGGGTGGCATACGCCTACCCTGGCCACTCCCGATTATTACAACTCCGACAAATCGCTCTGCGATGGATTTCCCGTTGCAATTGCGCGTACGGGGACAGGACGTGGTGCCATCATTTGCGGAATGCAAAGCCAGCTGCCGGGTGTACGCAACTACAAAGAATACCTGCAAGGCGATCTGAAATCTCCGCTCGTGGCCGGTAAAGAATATGCTGTGAGTTTTTACGTAACGCTGGATTGTTCTTCACCACAAACGTCTACCGGGATCGGCGCGTATTTTTCCAATGAGCGCATACAGGTTCAATCCAAAGAAAGACTGAACGTGCAGCCGCAGGTAATTTCCTACGAGAAAATAACTTATCCCGACGGATGGACATTGATCAGCGGAACTTTCGTGGCGAAAGGCGGAGAAAAATACATGACGATCGGAAGTTATTCCGACACAGCCGTGGTGTCGCTCGGAGGAGAACCTGCAACGTATATTTCTTCACCGCACATTGGCATGCACGTTTATTTTTACATCGATGATGTTTGTGTTTCGCCGGTAGAAGAGAAAGCCTGCATATGCAAACAAACATCTGCGCAAAAGGGTGATGGCGAATATTATCTTTTTCTGCTCGATGCGTCGAACTCCATGAATGAATCGGGCAAGCTCGACCTGATGAAAGAACAGATCACGAAATTCGCCGACAGCATTGACGAGAAAAATCAGATTGCCATCATGATCTTTAACGATGAACCTTCTTTGATACTACCGTTTACTTCGGCGAAGGAAGGAAAACTCATCGAGAAAAAGATCAACAAGATCAAAGCGAAAGGAACCACGAACGGTGATCTCGCGATCAAGCGGATGACCGGCTACGTCGACAGCCTGAATCTTACTAAACGTTGTCATGTGATCATAGCCACTGATGGAATTTTTCGGGTGAGCCAGAAGACGAGTCGCAATGCCGACAGCGTGTTCATCCGGACAAAAACATCTCTTTGTGTTTTGCAATTTGGCGTCACCAAAAACCAGGACCTGGAAGACATGACGATGGCCGTTGAAGAAGGTCTCTACACGTTTGCCGATGAAGACAACCTGAACACCATTCTCAGGCAACAGATGCCGGAAGAAGAGAATATTCCTGAACCGGACCGCAAAGTGTATTATTCCGACATC
>DATHKF010000009.1:0-5347 GCA_035489505.1 Bacteroidia bacterium
GGCGAGTAGGCAGCAGTGACGACCTGTCTACTATACTACTGAACCACTTATTCAATAGCCGCAAAGACGCAAAGTCCGCAAAGGAAAACGCAAAGATTTTTGGGGTAGGAGGCAAAGCGCACAGAGTAATCGCTTCGCGATTGTGTTACTGAATAGGAACGCGGACACAGCACTGTGTGCGCTTGTGGCGCGGATCAGGCAGATTGCCGCGGATTTTTGATCGCTGCGCGATCGGGTTACGGATGAGTAACAGAATCGCGAAGCGATTAAATCCGCACCAATCCCTTTTCACGAAGTGATCTGTAAGCAACCCGATCGCGTAGCGATCATCTGCGCGAATCCGCCCAATCCGCGCCGTGAGCGCAGCGAACGGTCCGCGTTCCTATTAATCAACACAGCGCCATCGTGTAAAAAAGACAGTAGGCAAGTCGCGACTGCCTACTTGCCTACTAAACCACTGAACTACTTACTTAACGAATCCTTAACAAAATCCCCCGCGCCCTCCATTACTTTATCTTTACCGGATGAAAAGCTGGGGAATGCGCTGGATTATCCCTGCGGTGATTGTTGCCATCGCTGCATTGATCGTATTCCAGGTAAACTGGCTTGTGCGTGAAGCGCAGATGATGCAGGATGAAGAGCGGCAGGAAATCCAGGAAGCTGTTTACACCGCATGCCGCAATCTCGAAAAACGTGAAGCCATCGGGTTGATCGGCAATTCACTCGACAGTGTATTCATGAAGCAAACGTTTCAGAGATACGATACGATAGAGGAGAATTACATCGGCGATTCGGTGCAACACGTGATTGTGATCAACAACAGCGATGTGCGTCACTTGTCTCCCATGAGTCCGCTACCGCCTTTACCGCCTGTTCCCGAAACGCCGGCTCTTGTGCCATTACCGCCAATGCCACCGTTGCCACCGGACCCGGCAGACACATTCGATGGACTAACTGTTCTCTCTCCTCCCGGTGAATGGGGCAGGCGCGATTCCAATGAGGTGATCGTGATCCGCCGTTCGGAACGAATGAAAAATGCGGTCGAAGATGTGATGATGCGCTACGTTTTTCGCTCCGACAATCCCGCGGAACGCATTGATCCGGAAATGCTCGACAGTGCACTGAAAGTTTCGTTTCGTGAAAAAGGAATTGAACGTACGTACACCGCATCGCTGATCAATAATCGCCGCGACAGGCGAATCTTCCAGGATACCGCACCGAATCCTGATTCGGCCTGGACCTTCCGTGCTGAATTATTCCCGGAAGACCCGAACCCGTTCCGCACCGAAGTGATCGTGCAGGTTGATCCGGGAAATGCTTCAGCCGTCTCGCGGATTCTTCCACAGATCATTTTTTCATTCCTGATCACGCTGGGAATGCTCGTACTTTTTATACTCATCTACCGCGAAGCGGTGAAGCAAAAAAAGATCGGGGAAATCCGCCGTGACTTCATCAACAACATGACGCACGAGTTCAAGACTCCGCTTGCCACCATGTCGCTTGCTGCAGATACGATCATGAATGAAAAGATCATCGGCGATAGAGACAAAGTGAAATATTACGCCGAACAGATCAAGAATGAGAACCGCAAGCTGAACCAGCAGGTGGAGAAAGTACTCGAACTTTCTCTGACGGAGAAGAAAGGTGTGGTGATGAACAAAGAGAAAGTGAATCTCGTTGATCTCATCATGCGCGCGATGAGTTCCATGCAGATCCAGGTGGAAGCCAAAGGGGGATCCTTTTTGCTGGAAGGAGATTTCACCGAAATGATGATCAACGCCGATCCTTTTCACATGGAGCGCGTTTTCCTGAATCTCATTGACAACGCCATGAAGTACGGTGGAACTCCTCCGGTGATCAGAATGGTGATCGAGCATTACCGGAGCGGAGTAACGGTGAAGATCAGCGATAACGGAAAAGGAATTCCATCTTCCGAATGGGAAATGATCTTCGAACCGTTTCACCGCGTTTCTACCGGTGATGTGCACAACGTGAAAGGATTCGGGCTTGGATTGAGTTACGCCGCATCTGTTGTGAAAGAACACAAAGGTTCGCTATCCGTCACGCAAAGCAACGGATCGGGAACTACGTTCACTTTAGTTTTGATGCATGATTGAATCTGAATCTGCCACGAAGGCACTAAGGCACAAAGTTTCACGAAGACTTCGTAGTGCTTTGAGTCTTCGTGCCTTCGTGGCAATAAGCAACACATCGACCGGCAATGAATGATAAACTGAACATACTCCTTGCAGAAGACGATGAATCGTTCGGGAATATTCTCCGCGATTATTTGTCGATCAACGGATACGCGATAGAATTGTGCCGCGACGGACAGGAAGCGCAGGATAAATTCCGTGAGAACGATTACGATCTTGTGGTAACTGATGTGATGATGCCGGTGAAAGACGGTTTCACATTCATCAACGAACTCCGGAAGATGAACCAGCTTGTTCCCGTGATTTATCTTACCGCACGGAACCAGAAGGAAGACATTATCCGCGGTTACAAATCGGGCGCCGATGATTACATCACCAAGCCGTTTGATTCGGATGTGTTGCTGCACAAGATCAATGCGGTGATTCAACGAAGCAGTCAGCAACGTACCAAGGAACAGCCCGGATTTTCCTTCGGGAAATTTCAATTCAACACCGGCGACCGGACTTTGCAGCTGGGAGAAACGGTTGAACGGCTTTCCCCGCGTGAAGCAGAACTTCTCGCGATGCTGTTGCAGCACAAAGGCGAGATCGTGCAGCGCAGCATCATCCTCAATAAAATCTGGGGCGATGACAGTTACTTCAACAACCGGAGTTTGGATGTGTACGTAACTAAACTGCGGAAGCGGTTGCAGAAGGATGCGGCGGTGCAGATTGAGTCGTTGTATGGTTCCGGACTGCGCATTGCATTTTGAACCACAAAGGCTCAAAACCGTGCAAAATAAACTTTCAAAAACATTTGAAAGTTTAAAAATCCTGTATATCTTTGGTACATGAAACTCGACGAAGCACGCCGCCAATTCATTCAAACCTGGGGAACACTCGGTTCCGAATGGGGCATTAACCGTTCCATGGCGCAAGTACACGCGTTGCTTTTAATTTCACCTGATCCGCTTTCGGCGGAAGAGATCATGGAGGAGTTGAGTATTTCCCGCGGGAACGCGAACATGAATGTGCGCGATCTCATCAGCTGGAACCTGGTGCGGAAAGAGCTCGTGGCCGGCGACCGGAAAGAATATTTCGTTGCAGAAAAAGACATCTGGGAAGTGGCGCGCCGCATTGCGAAAGAGCGGAAGAAGCGTGAGATCGAGCCGGTGCTGCAGAAACTTTCTGAGCTGCAAAATGCGGAGATCGATGCGAAATCACCGAACGGTAAGGAATTCAAAAAAACAGTGGGCAGCATTCACGATTTCGTGCAGCGCATGGACAAAGGAGTGGACATGGCTTTGCGTGCCGATGAGAACTGGTTCTTCGGGACGTTGTTCAAACTGATGAAGTAAAAAAATTTGGAGATATGTTTCAATAATTATTGAAAATATGAAAACTCTGGAAAATCATACGATGGTTTACGATGCAGATTGTCCGCTGTGTATGGCGTACACGAATGCATTTGTGAGTACAAAAATGCTGGATAAAGAAGGACGCATCCCCTATCAACAGGTAGGAGGGGAGTTCTGTCCGGGTATGGACGCGGAGCGCGCGAAGAATGAAATTGCTCTCGTCAACCGCGAAACCGGTGAAGTGAAATACGGCCTGGACAGCCTGCTCACCATTCTTGAAATGCGTTTCCGCTGGATCGGAAAAGTTGCACGCATTCAGCCGCTGAATTTTTTCATTCAGAAATTTTACAATTTCATTTCGTACAACCGGAAGGTCATCATGCCTGCGCCGCCCAGAACTTCAGGCATGTACGACTGTACACCAACGTTCAAGCTAAAATACCGCCTGGCGTATATTGCTGCTGTATGGCTGATCACGTCGCTGGTCCTTGTGAAATACAGCACACTGCTCACCGGGTTCATTCCGGAGACAAATTTTACGCGTGAGTTTCTCATCTGCGGCGGACAAGTGGTGTTTCAATTGCTGGCCGTTGGTTTTTTTGCGAAAGGAAAGATCATGGATTACCTGGGCAACATGATGACTGTTTCGCTGATAGGGGCATTGTTGCTTTTACCGGCGTTTATCATCGGAAGTATTTTGACAGGGTTACCTGCTGAGGTTTTCATCGCGTATTTTATGGGTGTTGTTGGGTTCATGTTGTATGAGCATGCGCGAAGAATGAAAATTCTCGAACTGGGTTGGTGGCCAAGTGTCAGCTGGGTGCTTTATCGAATGATAGTTCTTGGAATAATTCTCGCACCGCAAATCATTTTTTAAAAGTTTGCCGCAGATTTCGCAGATGCCGCAGATTTGAAAATTAAAAATCATGAGAATTGAAAATTCAATAAATTCCTTTAACCAGCAGCACATCTGCGCCATCAGCGTAATCTGCGGCAAAAGAAATACAGCATCATGAAAATCGTTCTCGCCGGTGGCACCGGTTTCCTCGGCAAAGCCCTTCAGCAATTTTACTGTGACCAAACCACAGAGATCATCGTTTTATCGCGTTCGGTAAACACGTTTGCGCAACGGAAACCATCGTGCGACGTTGTGCGCCACGCGTACTGGCCCAACAAACTCAACGGCGATCGCTCCTGGATGCAGGAACTCGAGGGCGCGGATTTCGTGATCAATCTCGCGGGCAAAAATGTAAACTGCCGGTACACCGACGCGAACAAAAAAGAGATTCTTGAATCGCGTGTGGATGCAACGAACGCTATCGCGGAAGCAATCCGCCAGTGTACAACGCCGCCAAAACTGTGGATCAATCTTTCGTCGGCAACGGTGTACCGTCACGCAGAAGATCGTCCGCAAAACGAATTCACCGGCGAGATCGGCGATGGATTCTCGGAAGATGTTGTCCGCGCGTGGGAGAAAGCGTTTGCGCAAGACGCAGGTGATATCCGCAAAGTCACCATGCGTCTCGGCATTGTACTCGGCAATGGTGAAGGCGTAATTCCGCGGTTGAAGAACCTCGTGCGTTTTGGTCTCGGCGGAAAACACGGGAGCGGCCGGCAGATGGTGAACTGGATCCACGTTGATGTTTTTCTCGCGATCGTGGAATGGTTCAGGAGCAATCCGGAAGCGAAGGGCGCTTACAATATTGTTTCACCAAACCCGGTGACGAACGCCGGGATGATGCGGACCATGCGCAAAACCATGGGCATGCCGTTTGGGTTGCCGGCGCCGGAATGGATGCTCGCGATTGGCGCGTGGCTGATCGGAACGGAAACGGAACTGCTGCTGAAGAGCCG
>DATHKF010000010.1:0-5611 GCA_035489505.1 Bacteroidia bacterium
TGGCAAAATCGACGCGCGATTTTCTCAGAGCCATCGCAAAACCGGGACGAACCGGCAGCAAAATATGATACCGCGGTGGAATGACTTCCTGGAAAGTGGTGTCGACGATACCCATGAGACCATCCATTCTGAATGTGGCAAGTCCCTGGTAAAAGTACCCGGCACTTTCATATTTGGCCATGGTCAGCCATCGCGAATTATCCGCCGTTTTCCATCCCCATACAGCGTGCTGCGGAATGGTATCCAGACCAGCTGTGGCAGAATCAACATAGACCGGGTACTTCAGAGAATCGTTGTAATCCGAAATCCACGCCTGGCCGGGCACAACACGATCTCCGAATTCCGTAGACGGTGTAATACAACAGGCCTTGGGCAGCTTTCTTTTCTTCTTCCCTTTTTTGTCAAACACGATGCTCCTCCCGGATTGTTCTGCACTGTAATATCCGCAGGGATGGCAGGTAATGTTGTCATACATCGCAGGGACCACAAAAGCTCCTTTTAGATTGATAACGCCAAATTTCCCCGATGACTGCACAATGAAAACGTTTCTTTTCGGTACGAAAACCGGAAACGCATCTGCTGCTGAGGACGCATAACGCACGATCTCCTGGTTGTACACACTCATGATCCGTGCCTCCGAATTGTCGCGCGAAACAACATACGGCCCGCCGCACCATTGCAGTTCATTGTAAATAGCTGGTACCGAGAATTTGTTTGTACTGTCGATGATGCCGAATTTATTGCCCATCAGGCGGGCTCTCCAGTATCCGCTCACTAACCCGGCCTCAAGTTCGTTGTACAAAAACGGGATCACGGTTTTCCCGCTTGGGTCAATCACGCCCTGTTTTCCTTTCTTCTGCACCACCGCACGACCGAATTCGAAGAACTCCACGTTGTCGTACACCGGCTCAATGATGATCTTCTTTGTCGAGTCCACATATCCCCAGAGATCGCCTTTCCGGTAAGGGATCAGGTCGGGAAGTCTTGCTTCAAGCACCGTAGCAACGAATAAAAAGACTGCAACCAGGGAGAACTTTCGCATCGAGGAAGTAAAAATAGCCGCAAATGCTCAACGACACAAAGTATTCCTTGAGTTTTAACCTTTCTTCAGTAAAGCCGCGGAACATTCCTTTGCGCTTTGCCTTTGCGGTCTTTGCGGCTATTCCCCCAACAGTTATTCAGTAATATCAACACCCGTCCAATTCCTCCACCACGAACATGGAAATACCTTAATTTCGAATCCGTAAAAACGCTGAACCAATTTAGACCCGAGAGAAGTACGCTTTTATGGTATTTGCCAGTCTCATTTTCCTGTACATTTTTCTTCCGCTGAACCTCATCCTGTACTACGTGACCAAAAACGCGATGTACAGGAACATCATGCTCACGGTTTTCTCCTTCGTGTTTTATGCATGGGGTGAACCGGTGTGGATCTTACTCCTGGTGGGATCGGCGCTCATCGACTGGCTGAACGCACTGTGGGTCGACAAATCGCGGGGAACGAAATGGGCCAAAGCCGGGGTCTGGTCCTCGGTGATCTTTAACATCGGGTTGCTCGTGCTGTTCAAGTACAGTGGATTTCTCTATGAGAATATCAACAACGTGTTCGGACTAGCACTGGCGATTCCCGCTTTTGCTTTGCCGGTCGGAATTTCATTCAAAGTCTTCCAGACCATTTCATACGTGGTGGATGTGTATCGCGGAGAAATCAGGACGCAGAAATCATTCCTGAAATACATGATGTTCGTGAGCCTGTACCACCACCTCGTGGCCGGCCCGATCGTGCGTTACGCACACATTGCGCACGAAGTAGACAACCGTCGTTTCAAGATCAAAGACATCAGCGCGGGAATTTCGCGTTTCTGCATCGGCCTTTTCAAGAAAGTATGCATCGCCAACGTGGCTGGTGAATTTGTTATGAAATACATGGACGGCAATCTCGGCACTATTTCTTCGCTCGAAGCCTGGTTTGGCGTGATCATGTTTTCAGTGCAGATCTACTTCGATTTCTCGGGCTATTCCGACATGGCCATAGGTCTTGGAAAAATGTTCGGGTTCCATTACAAAGAGAATTTCAATTACCCGTACATCGCGAATTCCGCAACCGATTTCTGGAGACGATGGCATATTTCGCTCGGCACTTTTTTCCGCGATTACATTTACATCCCGTTGGGTGGAAACAAGAAAAGATGGATCCTGAATCTTTTCATCGTCTGGTTCCTCACCGGTCTGTGGCATGGGGCCAGCTGGAATTTCATTCTCTGGGGATTGTATTTCGGCGTGCTGATTTTCTTCGAGCGTCTCTTCCTGCAAAAAGTGCTGAATAAACTGGGGCGTTTCGTATCGCACGTTTATCTCCTGTTCGTAGCGGTTATCGGTTGGACCTTGTTTCACTTCACCGATTTCTCGCGGCTCAAACAGTACGTAGGAATTATGTTCGGCAATACACCGCACCCGAACTGGAGTCTTTCCATGCAACTGGTTTTGCAGGAAAATATGTTCTGGATCGCGCTCGCATTTATCCTGTGTATGCCGGTATACAAATACTCCATGCGTTTCGTGCGCTGGGTGCTGCGCTTCGACCGTTACCAGATCATCTGGGCCAAAGTATGGCTGATGACTTTTGCATTCAATTTTGGCGTCCTGTTTGTGTGTACCGCTTTGCTTGCCGGAAAAAGTTATAACCCATTCATCTATTACCGTTTCTGATCATGGGAAAATCAACGCGCAGTAAAACACGAAGCATTCTTGCGATGATCCATTTCTGGATTTTCGGAATCGCGCTGACCACGTTCGGGATTATATTTTTCATCACTCCCAAGCAAACGGTTTCCGATTACGAGAAAAGAAAACTTTCTCCGTTCCCGACGTTCAGCTGGAATTCATTTTTCCACGGCGGATACATCGACAGCATTGATCTGTACGTAGCCGATAATTTTCCGTACCGCGATCAGCTGGTTGAGTTTTCATTCGGCACGAAAGCATGGCGCGGGATCAAGAACGACGAAATTGCTTTTTACGATGCGGCGGACATTAAAAAAGCAGACCCGGTGAATGTAAAACCGGCCGACTCCGTGTCGGATACTGCGGCTACAGACACAACAGCTGGCCCTCCGGGTGAAGAAGTAAACAACCTCTTCATTGTCGAAGGCCGCGCGATGGAAATTTTCGGAGGCAACTGCAACATGGCGCAGTCGTATGCGCGCACGATCAACAAGTACCAAACGGAGCTGAAGGGTAAAGTACAGATCTACGACATCGCTGTTCCCTCGGCTATCGAATATTTTGCACCACCGCAATACGCGAAGCAGTATTCCAATCAAAAGAAAAATATTGATTGTGTATACGGTGCGCTCGACCCGGCCATCAAAGGCGTGGATGCACACAGTTCCATTGGTGCGCATAAAAATGAGAACATCTATTTCCGCACCGATCACCATTGGACTGGACTGGGTGCGTATTACGCATACACCGCGTATTGTGCATCTGCAGGATTGACACCGCTCCAGTTGAACCAGATGGAGCACAAGCAGAAAACCGGTTATCTCGGTTCGTTGTACTGGCTCACGCGTGATGCGCGTTTGAAAGAAACGCCGGACACAGTGGACTACTGGAAAATTCCGGGCAAGTATAAAACAACCGCGCAGCACAAAGGCAGCGATAAATTTTATGCTTCTTCCATTTATGCCGAAGGTGCGAGCGGTGCAAACGGTTACGGCGTGTTCCTGGGCGGCGATTATCCACTTGTTAAAATTGAATCGGAAGTGAAGAATGGCAAGAAGGCGATCCTGGTTAAGAATTCGTACGGGAATCCGTTTGCCACGTACCTCCCCTACCATTACGAAACCGTTTACGTGATCGATTACCGGTATTACACCGGAAGCATTGCCAAACTGATCGAGGATGAAAAAGTAACCGACCTGATCTTTCTGAACGGGGTTTTCTCGATCAATACCTCGTGGCACATCATGATGATTGGTAAAAACCTGCATGGTGTTGGTAAAAAAGCACCTGTTCCGACACCGGAGGACACAACAAAACCGAAGAAAGACAGTATAATTGGGAAGAAGGAAGATTCTGTGCCGAAAGAAGACGGGCCGAAGGATGAGTAAATCGTTGGCATTCCTCAACGGAGTTTATCCCGACGAAGGAGGGACCGGAATGACAAACGAGTCAGCCACACGATGAGGAATGATATTTGTGTCAAAGAGAAACTGAAGCGAGAGAATCATGAAAAAGAGGAATAAATACGTGTTGGGAGTTTTGAGTGCGGTTGCGATCACGCTCGTAACCGGCAGTGCCATCGCCTTTTCCTCGTGTAATGAAGTCCGCAGCAACAATGAACCACCTTCCAAGCACGGATTCCAGGTGGTACTCGACACTTCGATTTCGCCGGTGATCCACCTGGAGTATAACATGATCCAGTTTTACTCGCGGAAAGCGCTTGATCATTTTTACAAGAGCTGGCATGAAACTTCGGAGAAAAAATTATCCGTAGTTCATCTCGGCGATTCTCACCTGCAGTCGGATATTTTTCCCGGGCAGGTCCGTAAAAATCTGCACACGCTTCACGGCGATGGAGGCCGCGGATTGATTTTCCCTTACTCGACCGCGAAGACTTATTCTTCGGTGGAATACAAATCGGAACATACCGGTGAATGGGAATACGCGAAGAGTCTGCGTTTACCACCGAAAATTCCACTGGGTGTTGTGGGCATGTCGTCGAAGACGGTGGAGAAGAATGCATCATTCACGTTAACGTTCGATGACCCGGTTCCGCAAACGTATGATCGTCTGCGTGTGTATTGCAAGAAAGAACACAACAGCTTTGATCTTGAAGTGGATTTCGGTGACGGAAAACCGGTGCTGGTGAAAGTGGATTCTTCTTCTACCGATACGTTGCCTTATTACGAGATCAACATACCGAAAATGGGTACCGTACTCAAGGCAACAGTGGTGAAGTCGAAAGACTACCAGAATGAATTCGAATTCTACGGCATGACGATGCAGACTTCGGCCGACAATGGCGCGGTGCTGCACAACTGCGGAGTAGGCGGCGCCATGTACCGTTCGATCCTGTACGAAGATCTTTTCGAGGAACAACTTCCTACGCTTGATCCTGATTTAGTCATCGTAGATTTCGGCACGAACGATTACCTCTACGACGACAGCATCAAGACTGATCTCGATTCGCAGATCGTTCTCACCATCGAACGCATCCGCCGCGCATCTCCGGGTGTAAGTATTATTCTTACTTCCACGCAGGACATGTACTGGAAGGGCGACAACCTCCTTCACGGCGAAGATTTTTCTGATCTCGTTCACGACATTGCGAAAAGATACGATTGCGGTTTGTTCGACTGGTATTGGATTTCCGGAGGAAGAACCACGATGAGCCGGTGGATGGACCGTCATTACGCGCAACCGGATGGCATTCACCTCGCACCCAAAGGCTACCGCCTGAAAGGCGATCTTTTGACTGATGCGATGATCCGCACGATGACGTGGATGGAGAAAAATCCGCGTACAGACTCACTGGTTTTCAATACCGATTCACTTTCGGCAATTCAGAAGAAACTTATTCTTCCCGATTCACTGCGCAAGAATCCGA
>DATHKF010000011.1:0-2057 GCA_035489505.1 Bacteroidia bacterium
ATCATCAACGCCGGGGGTTCATATTGTCACTACCGACTTCCTCTTTGTAGGATATGGCATTGACGACGAAAAATATTCTGATTACAAGAACCCGGACCCATCCGTTTATAAGGACAAGGTGTTGATCATGCTGGACGGGGAACCCAGCAACGGCGTGTACCGCATATCAGGAACAGACAAACCAAGCGTGTGGACAACTCAACGCAGGGCCAAATTGAATGCGGCAAAAAAATACAATGCACGGGCCATTCTTATTGTTCCGCTTGATTTTGCGAAGAGCAGAGATTTTGCAAAACACCACATAGAAGGATATTCCCTTTTGCTGGATGAACCGGGAATCAGCGCAGATGCCCCTACGCCGGTTATTTATGTCAAAGACTCCTTGGTCAATACGATTTTCGCTTTGGGAAATGCACCTCAGAAAAACTACACCAACTACATTGCCGAATGGCGTCAGGCCATAAACTCCACGGGTCTTTCCCAGTCTGTACTCGTGAAAACACATGGGAATATATTGATCACCCGCAAAGAAGAAAAACTCATCACGGAAAATGTACTGGGTTACGTGGAAGGCACAGACCTGAAAGACCAGCTCATTGTGGTTACCGCACACTACGATCATCTCGGTAAACACGATGGTGTTGTTTACAACGGCGCCGACGATGATGGCTCCGGAACTGTTGCCGTGATGGAAATGGCCGAAGCATTCATGAAAGCCAAACAGGATGGCCATGGGCCGCGCCGCAGCATGCTGTTCATGACGGTTTCCGGTGAAGAAAAAGGACTACTCGGCTCTGCCTGGTATGCGAACCACCCGGTTTATCCATTGGAGAAAACCATGTGTGATCTCAACATCGACATGATCGGGCGCGTGGATGACGAACACAAAAACGACAGCAACTTCGTGTACGTCATTGGTTCAGATAAGCTGAGTAAGGACCTGAAAAAAATCACCGAAGCCGCGAATAAAAAATACTGTCACCTGAAACTTGATTACCGGTACGACGATCCGAAAGACCCGAACATGTTCTATTACCGTTCGGACCATTACAACTTTGCGAAGAATGGAATTCCGGTGGCGTTTTTCTTCAACGGCGTTCATGCCGATTACCACAAGGAAACAGACGAAGTTTCGAAAATCAATTTCAGCCTGATGCAGAAACGCACACGTCTTGTTTTTCACACGGCCTGGGAATTGGCCAACCGCGACAAACCCATTAAGCTGAACGAGGCCAAAAAATAACATGCTCGACTTGTCACAAAAGTTTGCTGCAGATGCAGAGAAGAAAGTGTTCGACACCGAACACCGGAAAACTGTGCAGCATAACATTGGCAAATACAACGAGGCCGTAGTGAACGGAAAACAGCAGTACGCCAAACTGGAGCTGGCCCGGTCGCGTGCAGCGGGACTTCGTAACCGCGTGCTCGAGAACCTCGACAAATACCTGATCGAGTTTGAAACTAATTTCCTGAAGCGCGGCGGTAAAATAATCTGGGCCGTTGATGCTGCTGAAGCCAACCGGGAGATCACGGCGATCCTCAGAAAAAAGAACATCACGGAAATCGTCAAGTCAAAATCGATGATGACCGAGGAGATCGAACTCAATGATGCGCTGAAGAAAGAAGGAATCACCAGCGTGGAAACAGATCTCGGTGAATTCATCCAGCAGACCAGCGATGAAAAACCATACCACATTGTTACTCCGGCGATGCACAAATCAAAGGAAGATGTGGCGCAGCTTTACGCAGAAAAACTCGGAACAAAACCGGGCATGTCTCCTACGGAAGTAATGACCTGGACGCGCACGCACATGCGCGAAAAATTCCGTAAAGCCGGAGCAGGAATTACCGGGGCTAATTTCCTGGTTGCCGATACCGGTTCGATTGCACTTACAGAGAACGAAGGAAACGCATGGATGTCGGTAGCGGCACCCGACCTGCACATTGTGGTGGCAGGAATTGAAAAAGTTATTCCTTCGATCACCGATCTCGATATTTTCTGGCCGCTGCTTGCCACGTACGGAACCGGCCAGCGCATGTCGGTCTACAACAGCGTC
>DATHKF010000012.1:0-4876 GCA_035489505.1 Bacteroidia bacterium
GTAGAAGCAAAAAACAAGGAGGTGGAAGAGGCCCGCAAATCGCTCGAAGAAAAAGCCGAACAGCTTACACTCACTTCGAAATACAAATCGGAATTCCTTGCGAACATGTCGCACGAGTTGCGTACTCCGCTGAACTCGCTCCTCATTCTTGCCCAGCAGTTGTACGAGAACCTGGAAGGTAACCTCACCGAGAAGCAGATCCGTTACGCGAAAACAATTCACTCGTGCGGGGACGATTTGATCCAGCTGATCAACGACATTCTCGATTTGTCGAAGATCGAATCCGGGTTCATTACCGCAAACATTTCATCGGTACGCGTATCCGACATTGCAAACTTCGTGGAGACCACGTTCAAACCAATTTCCGAAGCGAAGTCCCTCCGGTTCCATATCGAGGCCGACAACAATCTCCCGCTCGCCCTCGAAACAGATACACAGCGCCTGAACCAGATTTTGAAAAACCTGCTCTCGAACTCGTTCAAGTTCACGGAGAAAGGTGATGTGTCGTTGAAAATTTACGAAGCAAACAAAACCTGGAAGCCGGGTATTCCAACACTCGACAACGCGAAACGGGTGATTGCATTCGCGATCAGCGATACGGGTATCGGAATTCCGCAGGACAAACAGAACATCATCTTCGAAGCGTTCCAGCAGGCAGAAGGATCGACGAGCCGCAAATACGGTGGAACAGGTCTCGGACTTTCCATCAGCCGTGGTCTTGCCGAAATGCTTGGTGGAACCATTGAACTCGAAAGTACACCTGGAAGAGGCAGTACGTTTACGCTCTTCCTCCCGGTTGATTTCGCAGGAGGAATTGGCTTGCTGCCCGAGAACAAAGTCATCTCAACATACGAAGCCGGCAATGAAGGAATCGATACGCTGTTGAGTTCACTGCATCTTCGCGAAGAAGGCATCGAGGCGCGCGGTCTCGTAAGCGAGATGATCAACGAAACCGGCGACGACCGCTCCAACCTGAAAACAAATGACCGGGTTGTACTTGTGGTTGAAGACGATCTTCGTTTTGCAAAAATTCTCATCGACAAAGCACGAAGCGAAGGATTGAAAGGTATTGTGGCCACGAACTACATCGAGGTTTTTGATTTCATCAACCGCTTCTCACCTATTGCCATTACGCTGGATGTAAAACTTCCGGATACCAGCGGATGGAAAGTGCTTGACCTCCTGAGAAACGATTTGAACTATCGCCACATTCCGATCCACCTGATTTCAGGAGAAGAGAATAAAGCGCTCGCACTTCGTCGCGGGGCCCGCAGCTTCAACCTGAAACCGCTGGGCAGTGAAACGATGAATGCTATTTTCTCGGACATCAAAACATTCCACCAGAAACAGGTGAAGGAACTCCTGGTTGTTGAAGACAATGAACTGGATTCTTCACAAATGGTGAAAATGCTTTCCGGGGAAAATATCAACGTAACCATTGCCTCCACAGGAAAAGATGCGTTGAACAAGGTGGCTGAGAAATCGTACGATTGCATTATTCTCGATTACACGCTGCCGGATATGGGCGGACAGGAACTCGTGAGCAGCATCGGCGAGAAAAAAGAAACACTTACGCCGGTCATTATTTATTCCGCGAAAGATTTTTCGAAAACCGAACTCAAGCAGCTGAATATGAATTCCAACAGCATTCTCCTCAAAGGCGTGAATTCGCTGGAGCACCTGCTGGAAGAAACTGTTCTGCATACACGCATCAACCACAAAGATCTTGCGCAGGAAAAACGCCGGATCATTGAGAACATCCGCAGCAAAGAAGACATCCTGACCGGGAAGAACGTGCTCGTTGTAGATGATGATGTGCGTAACCTCTTTGCATTGACCACGGTGTTTGAACGTTTCAACATCAACGTCATTACCGCAGAAAGCGGGCAGGAATCCATCGATATCCTCAATGAGAATCCGGCCATTGACATGGTACTGATAGATATTATGATGCCGGAAATGGACGGATACGAAACGACTCAGAAGATCCGCCGTGAACACAAAAACAATATGCTTCCCATTATTGCCGTTACTGCTAAAGCCATGAAAGGCGATCGCGAGAAGTGTATTGAAGCCGGTGCATCAGATTACATCACCAAACCTGTAAAAATCGATCAGCTGCTCACCCTCATGCGTGTCTGGTTTTACAAATAATTTGTAGCGAAGTGGAAGTATTAAGTTTTGACCCTATATGCAGCAGAAGATCCTTTTAGTTGATGACCGCGAGGATAACCTGCTGTCTCTCGAGACCATTCTCGAGGTAGACAACTACGCGTTTACCAAATGCAGTTCCGGCCGGCAAGCATTGAAAATCCTGTTGAAGGAATTTGACTTTGCGCTCATCCTCATGGACGTGAAGATGCCTACCCTGAACGGATTTGAAACCGCTGCGCTCATTTACGAGCGGGAAAAGCTGAAACACATCCCGATTATTTTTATCACCGCAAACAACTACGGTGAAGAAAATATTTTCAAAGGATACCGCAGCGGCGCCGTGGATTACATCTACAAGCCGATCAACCCGGAATTGCTTCGCGCGAAAGTTTCCGTGTTTGTTGAACTCTACGAAAAAACGCGGCAGCTCACCCTGCAGGAGCAGAAGCTGATTGCGATCAACAAAAACCTGGAAGATGAGATCCGGGAACGGAAAATCTCCGAACTGAAAATCCGCGAACTGAACGAAGAACTGATGCAGAACATTTCTCACCTCGAAGCTGCCAACCAGGAACTCGACCGGTTTGCGTTCATGGCGTCTCACGATTTGCAGGAACCGCTCCGGAAAATCCGGATGTTCAGCGACCTGGTGTATTCACGTCACTCCAGTGTGTTGAATGAAAACGGCAAAGAACACCTGCAGAAAATACAGAAGTCGGCAGGACGCATGCAAACGCTGATCCAGGATATTCTCACCTTCTCCCGGATCTCAGTGATCAAAGAACCGTTCTCATCCGTGAATCTCTCGACCTTGTTCGAAGAACTCCGCCAGGACATGAAAGATTCTTTCGTAGAAAAAAACGCGGAGCTTCACATCGACAACGATCTTCCCGAGGTGCGCGTGAACCCGCGGCTCATGTTACTCCTGTTTAACAATCTCGTGAGCAACGCGCTCAAGTATTCGCGGAAAGATGTTCCGCCGGTGATCCGCGTAAGCGCAGAAGTGAGCAATACAAAATCGAGAAAGATCAGTTCGCCCAGCGAAAAATACTGCCGGATCTTTGTGGAGGATAACGGAATCGGGTTCGACCAGCAATACGTCGATCACATTTTCGGCATGTTCAAACGTCTTCATCACCACACCGAGTACGAAGGCACGGGAATTGGTTTAACGCTCTGCAAGAAAATTGCGGAAGTGCATAACGGAACCATCACCGCGCGAAGCAAAGTGAATAAAGGATCGACGTTTATTGTTTCGTTGCCGGTAGGAAGTTCGTTTGCGCCTTTGGAGGTAAACACGGCTAACTGAGACTGGCAGAATAGACGCAAAGGCGCAGAGCACGCAAAGGAAATCGCAAAGGTTTTTGGGGTTAGAAAAGCTAAGAGAACTAAGAATCGCTTCGCGATTTGTGTTACCCGGTGAAAACTTAAGTAGTAAATGTAGTTTTTCCTTTGTGCTTTTACTTTGCGCCCTTTGCGTCTATTCAGCCGTATTCCGGATCAGCTTCTCCCTGTACCCTGAAAAAATACTTGACTTGGAAATAAATCCGATGTATTTCCCTTCTTCAATCACGGGCAGGTTCCAGGCCCCGGTTTCATCAAATTTTTTCATCACGTCATACATGCTTTCATTGGGTTGAATGATTGCCGCCGGCTGGTGCATGATTGCGCTACAGGTTAAAACACCATATAGTTCGCGCCGAAATATAATGTCCCGGATGTCGTCGAGGAGGATAACGCCTTCAAGCCCCTGTTCTTCATTCACCACCGGGAAAATATTGCGGTGTGAACTGGAAACACATACAACCAGTTCGCCCAGTGTGGCTTCCGGGGAAACTTTTTGAAAATCGGATTCAATGATTTTCGCAACCCGCATTGCACTCAGAATATTTTTGTCTTTATCGTGCGTAAAAATCTGGCCTTTTCGTGCGAGTGTTTTCACATCCATAGAGAACGGCTCAAAGTATTTTACGATCGTGTAACTCAGGGCGGAGACAATCATCAGCGGAATCATTAATCCGTACCCGCCGGTAATTTCTGCAATGAGAAATATCCCGGTAAGCGGTGAGTGAAATATTCCGGTAAGTACTCCTGCCATAGCTACGATGGTGAAATTGGCCACGGGAAGATTCGTGATTCCCGCCATATTCAGCCCATGGGAAAAAACAAATCCCAGGTATCCACCAACAAAAAGTGAGGGTGCAAAATTCCCACCGTTCCCTCCGCTTCCAATCGTAATGGCCGTAGCGAATACTTTCACCAGCATGATCAACCCAACCAATAGAAGCACATAAAACCCGTTCGTGGAAACCGATTCGAACACGCTGTTTTTCAGCAATTGTTCCGGGTGCAATTCGGCCAGTTGCTTGATGCTGTCGTAGCCTTCGCCATACAACGAAGGAAAGCACCAGATCAATACTGACAACATCAACCCACCGATGATGGCATTCATCCATGGAAATTTTTTCCGCCTCCTGAAAAATCCGGTAATTTTTGGAAAAACGCGTGAATAGTAGACAGAAATAAATCCCGCTACTATTCCAAGTACAATGTACCAGGGCACATTGTGATAGTTGAAGGCCTGGGCAAGACTAAACTCCAGGCGCATGTGTTCGTCGAGCAACACGAGTGAAAGCAGTGCGCCGGCCGCCGCCGAAATCATGACTGGGATGAATAGCGAAATGGTTACGTCCGCGAGTAAAACTTCGAGTGCGAAAAGTAC
>DATHKF010000013.1:0-3518 GCA_035489505.1 Bacteroidia bacterium
GTACGTGAAATTATCGGCGAGCAGATTTTCGCTGACGAATTTCCCGCACACGAACCCGAACTGAACGGCTTAGGGGTTGTCGCAACAGGAGTCGCCGTAGCAACAGCCAGCGGTGTACTTGCTACAATTGCAGGCATCTTGAAAAACATCGGGTCATTGTTTGACAAAGGTGAACCAGGAGCCGATCCTGGCTTTGAGCAACTGGATCAACAAGCTGGTGACGGTGGTGTATATGAAGAACCTTCCGATGAACGCAGTACAGACGATGAAACGTCTTCAAACGAAAACGCTGCGGACAGTGGTGAATCACCGCCCACCGATGCTCCACCGGGAGAACCAGGAGAGAGCTGGACGGATAAGGCAAAAGCATGGGCGATCAAAAACAAAACACCGCTCATTATTTCCGGTGTATGCTTAGCGGCACTCGGAGGCTTGTGGGCATATCGCAAATACTCTGGCAAGAACAAGGGTCGTAACGGAGGCCGCCGCGCAGAAACCACGAATGGTATTCCACGGGGGGCCAAGGGAAAGACAAGGGTGATCGGAGATGGAAGGCGAAAGGAACACCGCAATGAAAAAATCCTGCGGGAACTAAGGTTGAGCCGGATGAAGTAGCGGCTTTGAACCCAAACAGAACAAGTGCAAAAACTAAAAACAAAATGGCACATATCAAAAAGCTGGTCGGCAAGGAAACGTGGAAACAGGCCGTACAAAGTCCAAAGAAAAAAGACTGGACGGAAGTTACTGCAAGCGTCATTATTGATGTTCTCGCAGGTGTAGTAGGCGGCGGCGGTGGAGCATTCCTGGGGTCATTCGCGGTACCAACCGGAATTGCCCTCAGTGCGACTGGTCATGCTACCGGTCATCGTTGGCTGACTGCAATGGGTATCGGTTGTATTGCGTCTCCGTTCGACCCCTTCAAGGCAGAAGCTCACCGGACCAGCAATCCCAAGTTTGATCTCAAGGCTGAAATGGAAGCCGGAAAAGATCGCATGAAGGATTATGTAGAAATGCTGAAGGAAAAATTCTTCATCAACAAGTTGAAGAAAACTTCGGTTTCAACCGACACAACTACGGAAAGCGATACGGTCAGCGGACTCGATGCGCATGTTGGCAAAGCTACGCTTGATGCGCTGACCGAGTTTGATCAGCAGATCATGTCCGAAGGTGTCGAATACCAGGCGCGACAAAGTTCACCCGATAACGGGGCCGGGATGAGTGGTGTGGAAGAACTGGAACATTTGCCGCACATCATCTGAAAAATGAAAGTACCTGTCCTGAAAATTGCAGACAGGCAAGCATCCACTATAAGACTCGTCCACGAGTGACGCAGTCCGGATGTAACTCCCTAAAACGAAGTTCAAATGAACGAGAATTGGGAGCATGTACTCAGCGAGTACAACAATGCAGGTGAATTGCTTGGAATCGACGCCGGACTTGGTGGAGGATTTCTGAACTACCTGTCGGGCTTGAACGCAGTTCAAAAGGCGCAGGTCGTAGCCCGTGTTGCAAAAAGCCTGCCGCCATCTATTGGTTCACGAGCTGAATTTGAAAAGCATTTCAAAGAACTGCCCGAAGGAATCAAGGATGATCTGGTTAAAGGATCAATCAGGCTTGCGGATTTCAACATCCGGGGTGTGAAACGCGTGACGAGTAAAACAGTTAAGCTCTTTGAAACAAGCGATGCGAAGGTATCCGGCGGAACATCTATCGCTCAGGGTAAACTTCCGAAAGGAATGGTACTGCTGGTGAGCTCGATTACCATGCTGGTTGGAACCTCAGCGGATCTTACCGAAGACAAGATCAAGGCGATTGATTTTGGGAGTATCAAAGCTGTTCCGGCGATTGCTAATGGAGAATTTTACCTGAAGGCAAACAAAAAGCAGATCATACCCGAAGGAAAAAGCAACAGGGTCTTTGTCACCGACAATAACCAGTTGGTTAACCTGGGATTCTGGAAACTGCACAACCCGCGCATGATACGCGACGAAGAGTTGATCGAATTCGTGGTCGAACTCGGAACCCTGGACGGTGTTGCAGCCAACGCGCACATCATGGTGGAGTTGAACGGTACGATCACCACACCGTAGGGATGGGCGAACGCGTTTATGAAGGAAACAGGCAGCCACGAGAGCCGTGGCTGCCTCCCTTAACAACTCAAAATATTTTTAACCATGTCAGTCAAGCAAAACAAAATGATCAAGGAGGTATTCACACTGGATGTAGATACGGACGGTGGAATACACAAGGGTAGTTTCGAAGTAGATAAGAATGCAGATAAAATCATCGGGATTGCTATTTGCTCATCCCGCGATGATATTGCATACTACCGGGGTGCGCAAGCAATAAAGATTAACGAAGAAGAATTCTTTCCTGAAAATTTCGAAACAAAGAATCTGATGAGCGGGCTGAATGTTCCTCCGAACCTTCGCTTCTACCGCCTGGGAAACATTGACCCGGGAAACCGGAAAGTGGAAATCATCTACACCGACTCAGGACTTGCTGACGTAGTCGCGTTTGAAGCACACAAGATTTTCCTATACGTGTATAGTTCACTTGCTGTTCAACCCACTGAGTAATGGAAAAGATTATTGTCCACACGATAAGAATTACAAGGAGTTTTGAGAAAAACCTCTTTCAGATTCTTTTGCCGGAGAATGCGGAAAGCATAACCGGTATAGCTGCATCGTGTGATATACACCTGGTCAATGTCACTGGCCAGCCAAAAATACAGCGCGAGTCCGGTTACCTCCACCTGTTTATCTCGGACACCGGTGAGAAAATGTTCGCACAGATTTTACACGCTTCGTACCGGATTGAGGCTTGGGAAAAGATCGGGGAACAGCATTTGGTAATACAGCAGTTCTCCTGGAAGACAAACTTTGAAATGCTTGCCACCTGCCAGCCTGTTCAGAATATGGTTATTGATGGTTTCTACGAGGATCGCGTAGGTGCAGACGTCGAGGAGGATGAGTTAAGTTATAACGTGCGGATTTATCTGCGCTTAAAAATGAAACAACCATGAACCTCGCCTTTGCACTTGATTACATACCACGCCGGATGCAGGAAATGGGTTTCGGTGAACGTTACGTGACCAGGTACAAACAGGTTCAGATTGAACATGGTGCTACTATCACGTTCAAAGCATTCAATCAGCTAATGATTCTGATTGAACCGGAAATAGTGAATATCAAAGTGGAATCCGACCGCGGAGTGTTTGACCTCGGAGATTCAACGATTAACATTCAGCAGCATGAGCATAGCGGATCTGTGAAAGTATCGAATAACACAGGCGCAACGAAGCATGTGTTATTGGTCCAGGTTATACCACAACATAAAAAAATAAGACCATGAGTTTCATCAAGGTTCCATACGACAATGCAAAACTGGAAGCTATCCGGGTCAGACTTGAAAATCATGCACGGATCAGCGAACCGATCTATTATGCTGTGGTGATTGATGAGTTGGAAGTCATTCCACGGACCACCGATGCAACCTTATTCGCGACTATTGATGAG
>DATHKF010000014.1:0-3433 GCA_035489505.1 Bacteroidia bacterium
GGGAGAAATATCCCGTGCACAATTACGCGAAGTTTGTTGTGGCGCAAACCTGGACCGAGTACATCAATCGCCTGATGGGTGCATTGAGCGGACTCGCTTCACTGATCCTGTTATTTTACGCAATCCGCCGGAGAAAAACCGATGGAGTTTCTCTGCTGTTGGTGCTGGTGCATCTTGTCGTGATCGGATTTGTTGCCTGGCTGGGTAAAGTGGTCGTTGATTCCAATCTCAAACCGGTGACGATCACGCTGCACATGCTCTGCGCATTGATCATGGTGTTTATCATGATCATCATTCGCTATCGCGCAAAAAAACTCGCTGGTGTTTTTGAAAAATCGGCCATTGGAAAACGTTTGCAAAGACTTGTCGTTTTTGCATTGCTGTTTACACTTGCGCAGATCATTCTCGGCACACAGGTCCGTCAGCAGGTGGATGAACTGTATAAATCAACACAGGACGGTTCGCGTGACACGTGGATTGCACAACTCACTTCGCGGTACACCGTGCATTTTTCCATGGCCATGGTTCTGCTCGCAGTGAACATTTTCATGTGGTTTGCATTGAGAAGAAAAAATATATTGGCCGAAGCGAAAACATTGCTCAACGCCAGCATGCTCATTGTGCTCGGGACGTACGTTGCAGGTGTGGTGATGCACAATTTCGGTGTTCCCGCTTTTGTGCAACCGGTGCATTTGTTTTTGGCGATGGTGCTGGCGGGTGTGCAGTTTGCGTTGATGATGCGGGTGAAGGCGTTTTAATATTTTTCACCGCGGAGGCGCAGAGGCGCGGAGAAACGAAACTTACTTGAGGCAGCAAATGCGCGCGGAGGACTCTTTATTTTTTTTCAGGAATAGTAGCTCTGCGTTCTTCGTCGCGTAGCGACATCTCAAAACCTCTGCGTCTCAGCGCCTCTGCGGTGAAATAATTACCGCGCTATCACAAGTCTTCTCGTTTCCGTCGCCGCAGTTGCATCCACGAACCGGTAAAAATAAACTCCTCCGCCAGCGAAACCGTATTCACAAAAACTCCGTTCGAACCGGCGCTCACATTCTGACTCATCACCAGCTGTCCAAACTGCGAATAAATTTCAATCACACCATCTTCTATTCGGTGAAAATGAATTCCACCCGCCGGTTTTTCTGATCATCATCCCCTAGCGGCCGGCTGCTTCCGTATCCTTTGGTAGTAATGCGTGAAGCATCAATTCCTTTACTGATGAAAAAAGCAGCAACGGCTTTTGCACGTTCCTCCGACAGCTTCTGATTGTCGGCCGGTTTTCCATGTACATCCGTGTGACCAACGATCTGCACTTTCAGGTTTGGCTGAAGTTTCAGTTCTATGATGATGTCGTACAGGGGCTGATAAGACTCAGGAAGTATGCGCGACTTGTTTGTTTCGAAGTAAATGTTTTCCAGCGTTAGCGTTTTGCCGGCCGCAATTGCAGCATCGTTCGGTGTAATTTCTGCGATGGTAACTGCAGTGTCAATGACTATTTCTTCAGGCATTTCATCGTACCTGGGGATGCCGATGAACAGGCTATCCACGTAGAAGTATGCTGCTTCGGGAGCAGTACGTTCCGTCTTTCGATGGATGTCAGTATAATCTCCGATCACGAAAGAGCGTTCTCCACCTGCTGCTTTGTACGTCATAGAATACACCGTCCAATAGCCAGTCTCTTCCACAACCTCTGCGCTGTCTAAAGTGATCTGCGGCTTCCACGGAAGTTTGCGCATTCCTTTGGGTTTGTAATAGGGATTTTCCTCTTCCGTGAAATAAACACCGATGCGCTGTTTACTAAAATCTGCATTGTTGATTGTTGCCAACGCGAATGAAACTGTATAGACCGAGTCCTTCATCAGTGGTTCGGTAAAGGATCCGCAGATATATTCAAATCCTCCTTGCACGGTGAGGAAACCAACACACGCATCGCCTTCGAACGGAACAATAGAGGCATATCCGGGTAATCTGTTCTTCTGCTGTTTTTGGATTTTTTCTGTGACAAACAAATAGTCCGAGGTTCCGTCCGAGGGCATGGTCCAACCTTCAACTGCGGCTCGACTTAAGATGCCGGATCTTTCCAATGTGCTCTCTTCAAATCCGGGATTAACTACGAGGTTTTGCGCGGACAGTACATTGCCGATTAAAAACAGAAACAGGAAAAATCTCATGTACGTTGTAACGCGGGATTTCCGTTTGGATACACGTAAAACAGGGAATATTTCTAGTCGCCGGTTTCTGGTTCACCCACCGGCTCACCGACCTCTTCATATTCAGGAGGAAGTTCATATTCAAGCTTCGTGATTTCGGGAGGCGGTAGAGGTTTAACCTGGTTTTCTTTGCCGGCAGGATTCGTCCACTTCAGTGTCTCCGCAATGTGAAACACATCTTTCTTGATGTAATCAACTACCGGCTGCAAAGAATCACTGTTCGGTGTGGCATAGAAATACAATGAGCCACGGACAAAATTTTTCACGCTGTCGGTCAGATAAAATTGCACGAGCGACGCTGCGCTTCCGCCAAGAATAATAACAGTTCCGGAAACTCCATCCTCTGGACGAAGAATAATGGAATCGCGGAGTTGTTGCGACATTTCATGATGCGCTTCCGTTAATTCCCAGCTTTGATTGACGAGCTGCGCGAACAAAGAATCGCTGGTAATTTCATGATAGCTCAGGTACAATGTAGCATTGAACTTTCCGAAGAAAAGATCTTTCCAGCACGCGGGCGCGTTCGGTGCGCTGCTCTTATACATCTGCGAGTACTCCGGTATTTCCATTGTAAACGGGCAATCGCCTTTCCATTCCACGTATTTTTTTTCCGGCAGGGAAATGCGGAAATATCCACGCGGGCGCGGAATAAATACTTCTTCTTCCGCGCAGGATGAAATGAGAAGAGAAAGGCTGATCAGCAGTAATCCGAAAACTTTGGTCATCAGAACAAAGATAACGTTCCGGAGGCGTATATGTTGCATACCGCGATGCTCCATTTTTTACCACGGCGGACATGGTGAAAATCGCTCCGCGATTTGTGTTGCTTAATGGTACACAGAATACGCGGAACGCACGGAATTTCACAAAAATGAATACACGCCAATTCCGTGGACTTCTGTGAATTCAGTGTATTCCGTGTACCATTTTTATTTTAAATCGCGGAGCGATTTTCGCCGTGTGACCGTGGTTAATTTTGAACGCCCTGTCTCACCGCCCCGGTGCATTAATACGCTCCAGGAACGCCTTGCGGTACGTGTCCGAAATAGGAATCATCATCTCACCGATTTTGATCCGGTCGCGTTCCACCGATTCGATCTTCGCAATCGCCACCATGAACGATTTATGCACGCGGCAAACCAGGTCCGGAGAAATCAGTTCTTCGAAATCACGAAAGGTCTGGAGCGTCATGAGTCTTCGGTCAGTGGTATGTATCCGGCGGTAAT
>DATHKF010000015.1:0-3431 GCA_035489505.1 Bacteroidia bacterium
ACAAAAAGTCTTGCACTCATTATGGATGACCCGGATGCGCCAAGCGGCGACTTCGTGCATTGGGTGATGTGGAATATTCCGGTGCAGGAAAAAATTGCGGAGAACACTGCTCCCGGAATGCAGGGACTCAACGGAAGAAAAGAAACCAAATACACCGGGCCTTGTCCGCCCAGCGGAACGCATCATTACCATTTTAAGATCTATGCGTTGGATACCGAACTTAGTTTATTGACAACAACCGACAAACAGGGTTTATTGCTGGCGATGAAAGGACACATTCTTGGAACGGGTGAACTCATCGGGTTGTTTAAGAAGTAACGAAACAAAAATTTATTAAGCCGCGAATTACACGAATTACGCCAATCAACATTCGCGCAATTCGTGTAATTCGCGGCAGGAAAACAAAACCGGTGCATGATGAATCAGAAAAATATTTTTTGATTTGAATTTTCTTACACGACATTTGCGCCATGAAAATCCGCAAGTTCATATTCACTAACCGCGAAATCGTCTTATTTACAGACGAGGTAGCCGGATTTTGCCCGGACAGAAAAGCGTAATCGTATTTCCTATATACGAAAGCCCTTCCTTCCGGACGGGCTTTTTTGTTGCCTCTGTTTTCCAAACGAAAAAAGTCTTACAGGCAATTGTCGATGCCATCATTGGCATGAATAAGCAACGAGTCCTATATATCCTCGATCTGGTCAAACTTCAGATCACTCAACCCTTCGCCTTTGCCGGCTTCTTTGTAGCGGGCCATCCAGAGGAAAGTTTCTCCGTTGATCCATCGTGCGCGTTGCCAGTTGCGTTGCACGATGGTTCCTGCACGCGGAACTTCTTCTTCATTGATAAAATACGGCGCAGGAACTTCCGTGAGGATTTGTCCGCGTGCCCCGTTTGAGCCCGGCATTTTTGCGCGTTGCAGAACGATTTCAGTGTCACTGCCAACCTTGTGCACAGGAATAAAAGGAATCCAGTTGCTCGGCACTGTTGTTCCTGCCACGTAGCGTATCGTTGCATCGCCTGCAGGAATAAATGTGCTGCCTCCTGCTTCACCGATATCCATCTCATCGCCACTGATTCCATTGCCCGCCTGCGACGGAACGGTATGTTCTACCGCCCAAACCATGTTGGCCATTTCATCGCGGAGGAAGTTTGTTTTTTCTACCGGTTCGCTTTCGAGATAATGCGACAGCGAAGAGGCGAGATAAAATTTATTGGTTGATGATACCGCGTTCGTGCGGTCCGTATTGTGATACATCACCCACCGGTGCCAGTTTGTTTCTGCTCCGCGACCAGCAGGACGCACAAGGGTTTCTTCCCCGAAAACATCGGTGACAACAATTCCTTTTGTCTCGCAAAGCGTGTTGAATTGCATCGGGAAAGGAAGCATGAACCAGTCGTTCGCGTAAATGAGACCAAACTCTGCAAAGATCAAATGCAGAAGGCCAGTAGGCGTTGTGTCGATCTTTCCGAAATCAGTTTGATTTTCTTCCATCTGCCAGAAACGCGGATGCGGCATTCCTTTAAAACTAATCGGAGAAGGAATGAACGACGACAACGTTCCTGCTTCCGGTGCTGTAACCGGTGGAACTGACTCACCGGATTTCAGCACGCGACGATTGCTCTGAAGATCGAATGAATACCAGTCGAGATGACCCTGGTAATATTCGTCAGCAGCGAGAATCGTTTGATGCGCCGGTGGAGTGGCCAGCGAAAATCCATATTCGAGCTGACTGGTTTTCCACGCATTCTCCGCTTCGGAAGGAGGTTGACTGTACATCCGGTTGAACCACGTAACGAGTAACGTGGCCATCGATTTGAACGCTGTTTTTTCCGTAGCCGAAAAAGCAACTTCTCCATCGACCCATTCTTCGAAGTGTGTAGGTCCCGGTATCACCGAAGTGGTGATCATGTCGGTGTACATTTTAAAACCATCCCACCAGCGGTTCGTTGCTGCTTCGTACAATTGCGTGCCGTCGTAATCATTGGCTTCAGGACTAAACGAAAGCGTGTAGTGTTCAATCAATTTCTGACGGTGCGCTTTCAGATCAGCGCTCATCATCTTCCAGGCGTTGCGCGAAATTTCCACGGCGAGACCAAGATTTGATTTCAGCGTTTCACGTTCAACGCGCGCTTCAATGGGCATGTTTTCGCTGTAATCGCGGACTGTATCACCGGGAAAAACTACGCGGTCGGCCTGTTGCTGAACGGTGAGTATACGCGCACCAACCGGAGTCGCTGCATCTTCTCCCTGGAATTCACCAAACTGCCATTGACGCGTGAGCATCCAGAGTGCATCGCGCACTTCTGCCTTGAGGCTGCGGTCAAAATCTTTCGTTCGCGGATTTGCTTCCAGCCTGTTGTATGCCGTGATCGAAGGCAAATAGAACTGTGCAATGAGCATTTCACTGATCTGTATGGGTTGTGCAATTCCTTCTGCCATAACAATTAGTTTGTTGTCGGGTTAATGTAAAAATTCGTCAGCAACGGAGCCATCAACGTAAGGTTCAACCGGAGATCCAGTGAAATGTTCAGATCATACTGGTTGAATTCGGAGATGACTGCAGGAAGCAACACACTCAATTCCGGGTGTGCCGTATTGGCGTCGAGCTTCTCCGGTTCAACTGCCCGCTGCTTCGCTCTGTGCAATGTATCGTTGACGATGCCCACAAGGCTGTCCCAGTTCCAGTGACCGGTAATCTCCGGCGGTACAGCGAGCAGCAACGCCTGTGGAGGCATCGCATTCGGACGGTTGTAATGAAAAGCAATTCCGGTATTCTGTTCGCGTTCAGGAATTGTTTCATTCCATTCGTCAATGAGTATGCCGCAACGCAACGAGCCCGCCTGGAATGCTGCATCTCCGTGGATCGTCACCGACAATGTATCCTGCGTGATTGCAAATGGTTTTCCTGTTACCGGATCTGTATCCGGAAATCCAACGGCGAGCCAGGTGTCTTTGTCGCGATACGGCAATTGAACCGGTCTCAGCTCGAGCGTTTGATCGCGGAACGTTTCCTGCAGCAGACGGATTTTTTCCCACGCGGCCAGCTTCGGTCGTACATACGCACTGCTGCGCATCCACTCATCTGCAGGCGCAATCATTTTCAACGTGTTGATTGAGTAGTCAAGCAACTGCGTTCTGTCATTGTCGGAACGCAGCAGATCGCTTTCGTTGCTCAGTGCAAAAAGCGGAAGTATAGAAAAGTCTGCGCCGAAAATTGCTTTTCCTGCATCAACAGCGAGACTGATCTTTTGATTGGTATCTGCGGTGGTAAGCATCGATGTGCTTGACGCAAGTGCAGTGGCCGCAATTTTTTCAGCATCCATCGCCTGCGCAAGCAACGCGGCCTTAGCTACATCACCCGTGTTGCTTTGATACGCCGGAAATGCATTGGCAATTCCAGTGGCAGACAGCGCCGAAAGATATT
>DATHKF010000016.1:0-2936 GCA_035489505.1 Bacteroidia bacterium
CCCCCGGCAATGAACAACCCCAGATCGCTCAACCGCTTAAGCGGTTTTTAAATAACTCCTGGCAACCAAAATGAGCCACTACCTAAGATTTCGGTAGACGGAATGTTTCTTCGATCTCGTTGACGCAATCGAGATCGAAGAACATTGTCAGACCGAGCGGAGCCGAGGGATGGCGAGCAGGATTAAGGCTCCCCGAAAGCAAGGACTTTTGCTGGATAACCTGAACAGATTAACTTGCGTCTAGGGGACTATTCGACTTCTTCAAAAAGAAGAACACAACCAATGACGAATCTGAAATCGCGGATTCGCGCAGCGATCAGAATTATGCTCCGGGTACAGAATCAATATGCTAACTGACGAAAGAGAAATTACACTAAAATTACAAGCCGACTTTGATAAACTATGACAGCAATTCACTTCGGACGACAGAGAAAAATTATCGCTAACAGGGGGGTGCGGTAAGTTCAATAACAACAATAGCAAGAAAAAAATGAACGATGAAATAACACATCTCGTAGTCAATGGGATTAACATAGAAGACAATGTTATTCATGTAGGAGCAACTGATAACTTGAGATGGAAATGGGACACGGAGGAAGGAATGTCAGGAACTGATGCAAAGACTATTGTTTATGTAACTTTGACAGATAACGGTAAAGAGTATTCAGTTTCTGAGAGAGCCGGTTTTCATTGCTCTCCAGGAGATCCAACCAGAGTTTTGGCAATGTCAAACCTTTTTGAGTTATTTGAAATAGCCTGGATAATTAAAAATGAAAATCTCGAGTACAAGAATGCAAGGGAAAGATTCTTCGGAAAAATTATCAATAAAAAAAAATGAACGATGTACGTCCTTTGGACGGCTTAGAATGAGAAAAAACTACCGCTAACAGGCGTTTGACAAAAAAGGCGGGTTCTTAGATGAAGCCTTGAGCTTCGTATCAAGTTCAGTGCTGGCAGGTAGTTTAGTGCTTCGAAATCCGCTTCTTCGCCAAGCGGCAAAAACGTTAACTCGTTTCTGACTTCTTCTTACTTTTAGGAAATCAATTCCGTCAGTCATGGCCCACTGATGGATTTTTTTCTTCGCACTTTTTCTAACTGTCAGAACCCATTTCAAACTGCAACCATGAATCCAGAAGAAGAATTAATTCAGTTTGCAAAAGACTGGGACCGTGCCATGGAAAATAACGACGTGGATGAAATTGGAAAGTTCATGTCCGATGACTGGATTATTGTTGGAACCAGCGGCGGGATCACTTCTAAATCTGAATTCCTGGGGTGGATAAAATCCGGCGAGGTGCTTCACACCCGAATGGATTCGGATTTTGTGCGTGTGAAGATTTATGAAAACACCGGTGTGCTGACGAGCCGCGGAACAAGTGCGGGAAAATACAAAGGCCAGGATTTTGAACTCTACGAATGGTCCGCAAGCACGTTCATTCGTGCAAACAGCACGTGGGTCTGCGTACAAACCATGCTGACGCCGGCCGAAAAAACATAGAACGTACGCCCCTGTTTCTGTGCCGCGAGCTCTTAACGGCCTTTTCATCTGGCCAGGGATTGTCGTAACTTTAAGCAACCAAATCCCATCAGTCATGCCTCACAGATGGATTTTCTTCCTTACATTCTTTCTAACCGGCAGCGCGTGCTTCTCGCAGGACACCATCCGCGTGCTGCACTACACCGAAGTCACCGGGTTCAACCACTCCACGCAAACTGTTTCGAAAAATTTCTTTGAGCGCATCTGTGACACGCTAACCGCAACCACGCCGCACGTGTGGCTCCTCACCGACTCCGACTCCTCCGAAACATTCGACAACCTCTCCGCGCTCCAGCAATACAAAGTCGTGATCTGGGCGAATACATCTGGTGCAAGCGGACTCACACCCGCGCAACGCCAGAACTACGAACTGTACGTAAACAGCGGCGGCAGTTACCTCGGTGTGCATGCAGCATCCGACACGTACCGCCACAGCACCGCCAACGGAACCAACACCGGCGCCTGGGATTTTTACGCGGAGAATATGGCGGGATGCTCGGTGCAGGAAAACCCCAACCACACGGCGGCGAACCACAACAACGATATGAATCATGTTGCCGTGCACCCGATCCTGAACGGACTTCCAAATCCGTGGAACAAAACCGAGGAATACTATTACTGGGAGAATGGATTCCTGGATACTTCGTTCACGGAATTGCTGCGCGTAAATGCGACCGGAATAAATCCGTACGATTCCGCACGCATGACCGCACACTGCAAAGAACACGCGTGGGGCTCGCGGTCGTTTTATACGTCGCTGGGGCACGATGTTTCCAACTACACATCGGATGCGGAATTTGAATTGCTGCTGAGGAATGCGTTGTACTGGACCGCCAATCCTGTGCCGTCGGGTGTTGCCGAAACGGAATACGGTGTGATCATGGTTTATCCGAATCCATTTTTTCAAACGCTGACGATCACCAGCACTTCGAATGAACCGTCGCAAATAACGATCTGCAATACGCTGGGACAAATAGTTTATGCGGAAGAATTTCTACAATCCGCAACGATTGATTTATCGTTTCTGAGTTCCGGGATCTATTGCGTTGCGATTATCAACCGAAAGGAAGTCAGAACTCAGCGTGTGATCAAGGAAGAGTCGGTTCATTGATTTTGCGTTGTGCCGGGTTGGCCACAGATGTCTTGTGGTTTTGATTAAAATCAAATTCTTAGCCTGGGCCTTCGGCCCGTTTGCCACAGATTCGCAGATTACGCAGATTGAATGATTGTTACTGATTCAAAAATAAATTTTAAAAATCTGCGTAATCTGCGAATCTGTGGCAGGACGCCGCAAGCGAAAAAAAATGGGCAGTGCAGTTTTTCTGTAACTTTCGCGCAGGAAAAACCGGAAGCACATGATTATCGCAGCAGCACAAACAAAACCGGTAACACATAATAC
>DATHKF010000017.1:0-6854 GCA_035489505.1 Bacteroidia bacterium
TGTGCTCCAATCGTTTTCCATGCGTCGCCCGTTCGGACTTGCTACTACCGCTTTTCTCAAACTCCAGGCAACGCTCATGTTTATCGGCGGACCGTACGTGTGGTACATCATCACCTACCAGCAGGGATATTTCGCAAACACCGTGCATGAAACTTCACCGGGGTGGGGCGGATGGTTGCTCATCGCGTATGTAATTGGAAGTGGAATGACGTTGTATTGGATGCTTACGGTACCGAAGGGGAAACTAGCTTCGCTGTTTGATCAGACGAGACCTTAGTCACCACCGCCGCCACAACCACCACAGCTTCCGCCTCCGCAGGAAGAACCACAGGAACTTCCTTGTGAGGAACCACACGAGCTTCCACAGGAAGAACCTCCACCATGATTGCTTCCCGCTATGACACCGGAGCGCACTGTTTCCGTGGTCGACATATCAGCAATCACTGCGAACGCAACCGAATACACAGCTGTACCTGCAAGGAAATATTGCCAGTCCCACTGCATTTGAAGCATCGGATCTGCTTCGATCTTCTGCCGGTACATTCCGGGGATGATCCGTGTAAACATGACTCTTGACAAACGATACAACAGAATAGCAGAAATGATCAGCGCGAGGATAACGATCAGGGAAATAAATACAACCGGTTTGTCTCTCATCGCTCCGATAACAATCCGCTCAAAACCGAGCATGCAGATGAACGCATAAACGGCAAGGTTGATGTAAAACAGCCGGTGAAACTTCCCTGATTTCTGAAAATACTTCACGAAAGCATCCATACTTACCGCAAGGTTGGCGAAGACAGCGCGCGTGGTCAGTTTCCTCAATAAGAACGTGTATTTCGCTCTGCCGGAAGAAAGCAATTGCATGATCTGTGATTCTTCCTGCGTGGTGAATCCTTTGCCGGTTACCGCTTCAACTTTATCCGTACTGCGAATTTTGATATGACCCTCGTTTACCAGGTGATTGATGTGTCCATTGATGACGGACTCTGTTCTTCCCCGCTGGAGATAGATCAGTTCCTGCGGTGTAAGCCGATTGACAAAAGATATTTTTTCGAATTCAGAAAAGACCTGCGCTAGTTTCACCCGGTTGAAAAACTCCATGAACAGTATGGCCGCTGCGAACAATAGCGCATAGCTTATGATAAAATCGGGATTGGCAATGTATATGTAAACCGGTTGCAGCAGGAAATAAAATGGAACGCAGAGAACGGCAAAAGCAACAATGGTCGCGATGATGACCGTGCGTAGCTTGAACCGGGCTTTAGTGAGATTCAGCGTATCCATCATGGTTCGTGCCGACCATATATCTGCTGGTGGTGTACCGAATTCATGTTGGTATATATCATGCGTTCGCTGTCGTGCATCCACATACCGGTTTCCTTCCTCCGGATTATGTGTTGCAGGAATGTGCTGAACTTTTTTCCCGATCAGTTCGCAAAGTGTGTCGTAAGACTTCGTATAGATCAGGTGCAGGTGCCACACCTGGTCAATAACCGACGACGGAGAAACCATTGTGTTGCAGCGAGGTACATGAAACGCCTGTATTCATGAATAGCCCGCAACGTAAAATCTCTCGTCCAGAAATTTTCTTTCGCGAGACGCAAAGAGAATCCGTACACATCCAATGGATCGTCAAATTCAAAATTCTGAATTGCATCCCAGAGAGCGGCGTTTTTCATGGAGAGTGGTTAGGTCATCAGATCAGATCACTCTGGTTCACCGTAATCAAATTCACACCGTATTTCTTCACGATCAAATTCATCAGCGGATCATTGTGGATCTTCGCCAGGATGCGTTCTGTCTGCAATGCATCGTAACCCATCACCATCTGATCGGTGAGCTTCAGGTACGCCACGGCATAATAAAATCCGGCGATCACGTATGGTCCGAACGGAGTAAGGGCAATGTCGAAACTGCTTCCGGAAATATTGAAAACGGTGTTCGGCATGTATTCGGCGCCTTGCTCAATTTTTTTATGTGCCAGGTAAAACTGCGCGGCGGATATCCGCGATGACATCCGCGGATCAGACATACAGATCAAGCCAGCCAGGGGTTTTTGTTTTTCCGCCTGTTTGATCAGCATTTCTCTATTGGTGCGCGAACTTTTTCCGAGGATGCGGATTTGCTTCTGCACTTCGTCCCAGAACGGCACAGCAGGGTCACCTCCATCAACGCGGATCAATGCATGGATCGAGTAATCCTGGATGCCTGCAGTAACTTTAATATTGAGGTTACGTAGTTCCGGGTCCGTAGCGATTATCCGTTCCAGCTGTGTCCGCTGGTTTCTCGGATGTGTGCGAAGCAGGTCAATGCTCTTGATCCAGTCACCGGCGAGATAACCGTCGTGATTGTAAACGTTGCGCAGCATCATGCGGATGCTGTTGTAATCTTCTACTTTGATCCGATGCCCGCGCACAGTAACCTCCGGCTTTTCCTTCAGCAGAAGAGCTTCGAGCTCAATGCCCAGGGAGGAAGCATGCAGCATACCGCAATTCAATGGAGAGCCTTCCACCACATGCAAGTCATGCACATGTGCCACATACTGGTCACTGGAATCTTCAGTAAGGTGTCCGTGGCTCTGAATGTGTACATAAAAAGTTGTCGGGCGGGAAACATCATTGCTGTTTCGGATCTCCTGCTCGATGGTACGTTTGATGTCCATCACGATATCCGGCGTCACAAATGAACCGGCCGCGCGTATCACGTGGTAATCTACTTCAATTCCTTTACTTCTCCACTCGGCAGAAACGATACGCACCGCGTCAATCTGTACCTGCGAAAGATCACGTGCATCAGCACACCCGATGAGAATATGAATTTCGTGTTTGGTGGTTTGTGGCATAAGTGGTGAAGTTAACGAATTGACTTTAGTTCCGTTTTCCGGGTTGCATCATTGGCCATTTACAAGTGGAAATGTACCATTTAACAAAATTACACAACGTATCAATGAGTCTGCACCGGATAAAACTTCATCACGGCAAGAAATTGATACTGATTAAGTTAGATGTGCATCGGGCAAAGCTGGTCCTGTTAATTCGTGCACGTATTGCTGCTGTCTTTTTAGTTGTAATGCACGTTTATTTGTAACAGAACAACACGCTACAAGATGAAAACATGGATACTATTTTTCTGCTGCCTGATCTTCTCAGTTGGATATGCACAACAACCTGTTTGGGATTGGGCCAAAGGTGCAGGAGGTCCCGGGAATGATGTTGCCAACGTATCGTATACCAGTGACAATGGATATACTTTTGTCAGTGGTCACATTGCAGATACAGTTGTGTTCGGGCAATTTGGTTTACCCGGAACATCTCCTTACGAAATGTTCCTTGCGATGTATGCGCCCTGGGGAGATTGTATGTGGGCTGTGCGATGTCCTTATGCGTCTTTAGGGACGGCAATAACAGGAGACCAGGCCGGGAATTGTTATGTAGTCGCAAGCAATTTTACATTTGATCATCTCGCAAAGTACGACGCAAACGGAAACCTGGTCTGGATCACTCCATTCAGTTCAACCCCGAATGCGATGCGTATAGGTCATGTAGAATTCACTGCATCTAACGGAATCTGGGTTACCGGAAGATTGAATAGTGGTTCGCACGTTTTTGGTTCAGATACACTATCAGGACCGGTTTCCTTTATTGCATCGTACGATGCGAATGGAATTGCAACGGGTGCAACTGCGATCGGAGTAACAGGTGGTTTTCGCAGCGGCTCACTGACCCATGATGGTTCAGGCAATGTTTTTTTGTGCGGCAATCTCGATGCTACAGATACGATCGGACAATTTACATGTGTCGAAAGTCCTTTGGGAAGTTCAGACTTTTGTCTCGTAAAATTAGATCCTTCGCTGAATGTTGAGTGGGTTGAAACGGGAAGTGGTTCCGGAGAGGGCAGTTGCATTCATGCTTGTCCGGATGAACTCGGCGGCTGCTTTGTGACCGGTTCGGTGTGGTACGACTATGAAGTGATCCAGGGAGATACGGTCTATGGCTCCACGCCAAATATACAAGGCTCATGTTCCTTTCTGGCGTACTTCGATTCAAACGGCACTTTGGGATGGTTACTCAAAGGCTCGGTCGGCGTCAGCTATTTTAATGACATCGACATGCACAACCAGGTTCTCTGGATCACTGGGTTTACGTACTCAAATACATTTTCAATCGGGAATCTGAACATGTCAAATTTCATAGGTAATGCCGGGTTTGTTATTGGAGTGGATATGTCAGGAACACCGCAGCATCTCGTGCCTTGTCCGCGTGCATTTTGTGCGTCCGTAAATATCGATACAGCCGGTGGAATTTATATTGCCGGATACTACAAATCTCCTCCGGTCTTTGAATCGTACACGATACCTGTTTTTGGCTCGGAAGATATTTTTGTGGCCAAACTCAGAACGGGAGCAGTTGGAATTGCCGATCAGACCTCGGAAAATAATATTTCGTTTGTGTCGTTCGCCAATAGCGAAACCTGGCAACTGCAAATCGGGAATTCCGCGATGGTCAATGAACCACTTACACTCGAATTGCATGACATGACCGGAAGAGTAGTAAAAGTCCTTCCGGTAAATGATCTGCTTACCGACGTGGATTGCAGCGATCTTGCCGCAGGAATGTATAGCTGGTCTGTATCAGGAAATAACGCTCAGTTTTTTGCAGCGGGAAAATTCGTTGTGCAATAGATCTATTTCAGAAGAAGATCTTCCACCTTCTCCGGCCGCTCTTTTCCCCTCCACTCAAAATCTTTGAGCAGAGCTTCGGATGGAGAAAGCTCTCCCGGCGGATACAACTGCGCATCGGGCTGGCTATAGAAACTGATTGATTCTACTTTTTCTTCATTGATCCAGATCATCAGCTTGCTGCAGTCCGCGCGATTGATCCCGATCAGTTTATTCTCAGAGCGTGCGTAGTACAAGGTTTGTCCATTCCCTTCGACATAAATTTTGCGAAGGATGTTGTCGGCAAAATACCCGGTCATTTTTCTTCCCTTGATCTGGTTGTACCGGATCGAATCTTCCTGCGAGATAATGAAACAATTGTCTTTCATCTCCAGCCGGATCAGGTCGCCATTGGAAATGACAAGATCAATGTAGGTTGCCGTCAGTTGACTGGCTTCCGACCACAAAACCGGGTTGCCAAACATGTGCATCGTGGAATCCGCGGAACTCCACGCGAGTGAATCGCATTTTCCCTGCATGTCTTCTTTGAAGAACGAAACGTTGTGATAACCAAGCACCGTTTTTTCAGTCAGGCTGTCTTCGTAAATCGGGTTGCCTTTTTCGTCTTTCTTACGGATGGTAATAGACTTCAGCGTATCGGCATGCATGTACAGCGAATCGGTATCAAACTCCTGGATGAGCATCGCATTCCCGGTAATCAGCGATGTCTCCGTATTCTCGTAGTGAATCGCGTAATCACCGTGAATGGTTACTTTCTGCGTGGTGTCTTTGATCTCAATATTTTTGAATGCCTTGCCCACGCCGTTCTTCCGGTCGTACCAGATGCTATCACCACGCAGCGTTTGATTGCGTGTAACGATAAACGCATTCTCTTCAAACTGCGCGATGTCGTTATTCGTATCGTAAAATCCGTTCTCACAGTAAATGAAATTCGTGTTGGTGGTCGATTTGATATTCGTCGGTCCCAGGAAATACGCAACACGCGTTCCGGGTGTGTACCGCAAAGTATCGCAACGCATTTCGTACTGTGGATTTTTCAAGACCACGTTGTGTTTAAACGTCAGCGTTTTTGATTCAGACGAATAACCACCGTTCTGGCTCGTGAGCACATTGTCTTTGTTCACGATCTTTCCACCGGTAGTGTAGTACGCGAATTTGTTGGCGAGATCGTACGTAATCGCGTCACACGTCAGCGTCATGTCTCCTTCGATGAGCCGGACATTTTTGCTTGCAACTGCGATGCGCGTGTTTCCATCGTAAGTCAGAAAATCGCTCCACATGCGCAGTGAGTCGCCCTGCTGAATGAAAACATGGCCGTATGCATCCAGGCGATTCAGCTCAAGAAAAAAATGCGCACTGTCGCAGGTCATGTTCATGCCTTCGTGTTCGAACTGTACAGCGCCAAGTAATCGCTGGTAACCTTTGCTCTTGTCGCCAATCAGGCGATCGGCATGTTTGAGATTGATCTTCGTTCCCGGACCCGTTTTGACCTGCGAACCTTTCGGTTTCGGTTGCTGCGCCGAAAGCGAAATGCAGAAAAACAGGAGTGCCGATAAGAGCAATGCGGAGCGTTTCACGGTGAGTGATGTTTCAATTTTCACGCCATGAACGGTGTTGAACACAGGCAGAGTGTTAAAGTATTTAAACGGCAACAGGTTTCTTGCGCACGAGCGTTTGTGTACGGTCGGGACCTACAGACACGATCGAAACAGGAACGCCGGTGAATTTCTCAATGAAACGGATGTACTCGTTCAATGCTTCCGGCATCTGCGACGCATCATGCATTCCTGTGAGGTCCTGGTTCCAGCCTTTGAGTTCGGTGTACACAGGGCTGAGCAGTTCCGGTGAATAATCAAACGGCAGATGATCGATTTCTTCGCCCTGGAAATTGTACGCCGTGCATAATTTGATCGTCTCAAGACCGCTGAGAATATCGGCTTTCATCATGAGCAATTCTGTAACGCCGTTGATCATCACTGCGTATTTCAAAGCAGGAAGATCGAGCCAGCCTGTTCTGCGCGGACGTTTCGTTACTGAGCCGTATTCATTTCCGCGGTCGCGCATGCCTTGTCCTACCTCATCAAACAACTCAGTAGGGAAGGGGCCGCTGCCCACGCGGGTGCAGTACGCTTTGAAAATTCCGTATACATTTCCAATGCGGTTCGGTGCAATT
>DATHKF010000018.1:0-2365 GCA_035489505.1 Bacteroidia bacterium
AATGTCGGGCTTCAACGGCCTCGATACTTTTTTCGTCAAGCTCTTCAACAGCCAGGGTTCATGCCTTTCGCTTGTGCCGCTCATCTGCCAGTCGTCGACTACAGGTTTTCTGCAAACCACTTTTCTTACACCTGAAGTGGGTGGAGAATATTACCTGCAGATCGGTGGCGGTGATTACGACGAAACCGGTGACTTCAATTTTTTCCTCAAGTCATTCAACGAATGCAGCGACTGTGTACGAAACGCGAAAGTAGAATTATCACCTGCACCGTGGTTTGGACGTTACAGCACGCAGGACACCGTGGAGATGTGCGTAACTGTTGATCGCTGGGACCAGTCTACAACGTCAAAGCTGCATTCCATCATTCCTATTTTCGGAGATGACTGGGATACGTCAACGCTCACCCCAATTACTGTTCCCGGAACTGCCGGCAGCGGATGGGGTTGGTTTAACAACGTGAATATTCCGGCAGGAACAGTTAACGGTTTTTTTGTCGACAATAATTTTGACGGCGATCCAACGAACAATCCCGGAGACGGAGGTAACCTCTTAACAACATGGACCGGTTGCTGGTCGATTGTATCAAGACCGTTTTGCAATACTTTCGATCTGAGTGTTGATGTGTACGTGCGCAGTGATAACGAAACAGGTTCCGGGAATGCGTCCGTGCTTTGCACGGAGTATATTCCGATACAAATGGAAATTGCAGGCTGGTGTTGTCCATCACCATTCATCAACATTACACCAAGCGCCGGTTGCGCCAATTTCTCTTCGGTTTTTATTGACCCGTCTTCATCCAATTCAACGGACTCATTTACCGTAAGCGTGTACGATACAGCCATGAATGTGTACACGTACAGTTCTGCATTTGTGGGTTCAGTGATGTACACCGTTGCTACCGGAGAGTACATTGTGGAAGTATATAACATTACCGATGGTTGCATCGCCTTTGAGACGATCACAGTTGGCTCCGCCCTTACCGCAGATCTCACACAGGTCACTGTCGGTTGCGGACCCGGAACCAGCGGAGTAATTGCAACACCTGTTGGTGGCACCGGACCATTCACGTACATGTGGACGAATATTCCGCAGACTAACTGGACGGATTCTTCGGCATACAATCTCGACCAGGGCTACGCAGTTGTACTGATCACCGATGCGCTCGGCTGTACAGTCGTTGACTCCATTTTCGTTACCACATTGCCATTGCCCGGCGCTGAATTTTATTACAGCGACATGACGTATTGCCACAACGACGACACCTTGCAGCCTCTCTACGATCCGTATACGCCAGGAGGAACGTTCACGCTCGTGGGGCCAACAACATCATCGATCACTGTTGATCCCGTAACCGGAATTATTTCGCTGAACGGTTCAACACTTACAGCACCGTATTGGATTTATGTACAATACGCAGTTGGTTCAGTGTGTACAGCAACATGGATTGATTCTGTGCAGATTGTTCAGCAACCGAGTCCGCCAACAGCGGTTACTCCAACATCTGTCGATTGGTGTATCGGATCAGGAGTGCCTGTTCTTACCATTGCTATGGCGAGTGGAATTCCATTCTGGTATGATGTGCAGACTACTCAATCGGGAATTGGCTACAGTTTCTCTCCCGGGTTGACTTCATCATCATCACCGGGGTTATACCTGTACGGATTTGTATATCTCACCGATCTCGCCGGAGGATGCACGAGTTTACCAACGGTGTTTACCGTGAATGCAATTCCTCAACCGAACATGACGATGTCGCTGGATACAACGATCTGTGAAGGAGATGTTGCTGCAATTTCAGCTGTTGGTTCAGGAACGTACCAATATTCCTGGACGCCGCAGCCAACTGTGGGTTCCGCGAATTTACCGTTCACCACCACATCGCCAACAACAACTACAACATACACGTGTACAGTTTCAGACGGTGCATGCACACGAAGTGGAACCGTAAAAGTGACTGTGTTGTCGTCGGCAGATTGTGGTTTTCTCGTGTACAACGGAATTACTCCGAATGGCGACGGGTTGAACGACACATGGGTCATTGACGGCGCCGACCAGATGCCGGGACTGACCGTAACCATTTACAACCGCTGGGGCGGAGTAGTATGGAAGAAAGAAAATTACGACAATACAACAGTGGTGTGGACCGGTGAAGATGAACAAGGGAACGACCTTCCCTCCGGAACTTATTATTACACCATTGAACAAACCGGAAGAGTTTCTGAAAATGGTTGGGTGGAACTCAACAGGTAAAAAAAATATTGGATGAAGAGATTGTTACTTTTTGTTTTCCTGTTTAGTGCTGCGCACGCTTTCGCGCAGGCACCGGAGGGAATCAATTACCAGGCTGTTGCGCGTGATCTGACT
>DATHKF010000019.1:0-5353 GCA_035489505.1 Bacteroidia bacterium
CGGTGGTTGTGGCTGGGTTTCACTCCGGACTCGTCTTTTTTACATCCGTTGGTTTCATGATCATAGACGGAATTGAACGAAGAAGTGTGTCACGCCAGAACCAGGCTCCGGGTGGGACCAGTAGTAAACGTTTCATTCTCCTGCTCATCGTGTTTCTGGTCGCGCTGGTTTTTTTCTTCATGTACCGCGAGTCAAGTATGTTGTTCCTTGCCTTGACCGAAAACATCAACCTGGATTGGATCTCAGGACCGTGGTGTGCATTTGTTCTGTTTGGTTCAATAGTCATGTACGGATTTTACTACCAGTCGCGGTTTGCCGCAATCGGGAAATGGGAGGCCGGATTGCCCATGAATCTGGAAACATCCGAACGTACAACTTTGCTGGACCGGATGATGAGCATCGAGAGTGAATATTTCTCGGGACTCGCTTTGCTTGGGCTCCTGAATGTTCTGCTGCTGCTTGTAAACTGTCTCGATGTTGCATTCATGATCAACGGATCAAGTTTCCTGCCACAGGATATAACATATTCGCAGTACGTGCACCAGGGCACAGGCATGCTCATCATGTCTATCATCTGCGCCATGCTGATCATGTTGTTTTACTTCAGGAATTATCATTCCGATTCCAAACAATTCCGTCAGTTGCGCACGCTGGCATATATCTGGGTTGCCCAGAACATATTCATGCTCGTTGTGACGATGATCAGGAATCATGAGTACATACACGTGTACGGACTCACCTACAAACGCATTGGTGTGGATGTGTACCTGTTACTGGCCTGCATCGGACTCGGAGTAACAATGTGGAAGGTTTACAAACAACGGACCAATGCATTTCTTGTTCGCACGATGAGCCTGATATTTTATGCAGTGCTCATCATCGCATGCCCTGTGAACTGGGACCGGATTATTTTCAATCACAACACGGCCATTTCGCACAAGCTTGACATGGATTACCTGAACGACCTTTCAGCGTCAATACTGCCCGATCAGCTCGAATATGTAAAGGCGGGTTTTCAGATGGACGATAAAGTGGCTTACCATCTCCAACGGAAAACGTACGGGTTGATGTATAGTCAACGCTTCAAAGAAGAACATGGGATGTGGCCTTCGTTGGTGATTTCAGATAACATCGTCTATAATCAACTCCGCAGTTCCGGAAGACTGGATAACAGACATGACCTCTCTATAGAACGCCTCGGCCTGGAGACCATTTACTTCTTCGAAGGTTTTTTGCATGTGAACACAATCTATGCTTCGTACAATTGCCTGGTGTCGCTCGGGGAAATTGGTCAGTATACCAACCTGCGCTATTTGAGCATCAACAATAACAACTGGTACGGAAATACGGGAGTGCCATTGTCGCTGAGCGGACTTGAAAAATGCACCCAACTCGAAACGCTGGTATTGAATGAGACTTATGTCAGTGATTGGAGTGTGATCGGAAAGCTACCCAATCTCAAAGAGCTTCGTGCAAACACCATTTCTATTGAATGGTATGATAAACTGAAGTTGCTCCATCCCCAATTAAAAATTAATGAATAATTGCCGCTGATATGATTAAGTCCCATTCCATTTACCGTATCCTCTTTTGGCTTACGCTTTTCAGTATCGCCATGGGTTATCTCGAAACTTCCGTAGTTGTTTACCTGCGCGCGCTGTATTATCCCGATGGATTTCAATTTCCGCTCGTTGCCGTTCCGCCCGACATTGCCATCACCGAATTCTGGAGAGAAGTCGCAACCATCATCATGCTCGTTGGCGCAGGCATCATGGCCGGAAAAAATCCTGCCCAGCGTTTTGTACTCTTCCTGTATTGTTTCGCGATCTGGGATATTTTCTACTACGTGTTTCTCTACGTTTTGCTCGGGTGGCCGGTCTCACTTTTCACGTGGGACATTCTCTTCCTTGTTCCTGTTCCCTGGGTAGGCCCCGTGATTTGTCCGTGCCTGGTTGCGTTGACCATGATCGTTTTTGCACTCATCACTGTCCACTGGCAGGAGAAAGGAAAAAACGCAAAGCTCTCGGGTATGGAAATCGGAATTCTCATCATGGGGTGCGCCGTCGTTCTCGTTTCATTCATGTGGGATTATTTCACATACGTGAAACTGCATGGCAACGGAATGTCCGTGTGGTCGTTGTCCAATGACAAGGATCTGTTTAGCGAAGCTCCGGATTACATACCAAACGTTTTCAACTGGACCATGTTTTGGTGCGGACAGATCGTACTCATAGGTGGCGTGTTTCTCTTTGGAATGCGGATGAAGAAGAATTAACTTTATGCGGGCAGTTGCTGAAAACTGTTTGCTCCCGTATGAAGTACACGCTGATCTTTGTTTTTCTTTTCGGTCAGATCCATGCGCAGATTGTTGACCGCAGCGTAGTGAATCTCGATTCATTCCCGGCTTCAGTGCAGGTTAAATCTGTGGAGATGGTCGCACAGGTTGGGTTTGTGGACGTCGATACCACTTACCGGCAAACGCAGTCGCGGTACATTGAATTCGACCGAAGCGGGAAGTGGATCGTCCGCCGTTCCATATTTGCAGAAGGCGATGTGGCCAGCGACAGTTTGTTTTACGATGCAAAAACGCGAACGCAGGTACACAAATCGCAGAACGAATATGATCCCAGGTCAATTATTACAGTCTTCAATGAGGACGGAACGGTAAAGAGCGTATCGTATAAACTGCTGATGCGTGAAGAAGTTCTCGACGAGTATGAATACGACAAAAAGAAACGTCTCGTCAGGCATAAACAGACTTTCGCCGAACGGCTGATGGTCGGGACCTATGAATACAATGCGGCGGGTTTACTGGTCCGTCAAACTATTTCTTCGCGGGATGTGTCCGATAAAAAAATGACGCTGGACAACGAAAAACTGATGTCTTACAACGAACAGGCTTTATGTACGCTCATTCTCGAAAACCATTACGGAACCGCAGGGGCAATCCGGGTTCGTGATACGCTGTGGAATGTCTATAACAAAGAGAAACGGTTGTTGCGTTGCATTGAACACCGGCAAAACGGCGAAGCAGGATCGGAGAGAGAGTACGAATATGACCAGTACGGTCGTGTCATAACGGTTAAATTGACCTGGTGGGATATGGGAGACGAGGAGGAGACCATGAGCATTGACCGGTACGAATACGACAGCCAGGGATACTTCCGCACGCATAGCACAAACGGATTACACGGGACTTATGAAGACACGTGGAAGATCACGTACAATGAAAAAGGGTTGCCCGTTCATTGTGTGAAGCAGGATCCGGAAGGGATTTACATCTACACCTGGACTTACACGTATTGGTGAAGCGTGGTAAAAATTACTAATACCCAAAGTCCTGCACGAGTTTACCGAAATACGGCTATTTTTACTCCTATGTCCTTCTTCTCCCGCCTCTTCACCCGTAAAATAACTTACGTCGATACATTCTGTCGCGATAAATCGTACAGCGATATCCTGCACGTGTTTGGCGCCATACGTATAATGCCCGATGAAGGAGATTCGTTCGACATCTGGCGTCACGCTGTGATTGATGTCAATACATTCGAGGTGATAAACGGTCTTCAGCAACGGGGAAATGAATTCAGTGTGAAAAGTCCGTTCGCGGAACGGTGCCTGAAACACATGTCGGAAAAAATGAACCGGCAACTGGAGTTGGACCTGAAGGAGAAAAAAGAGGAAGACGACGAAGCGGCCTGGAGCGATGATTACGTTCCCGAACCCGATGGTCCGGATTTCGAAGACGGTTGTGAAATTATGATCACCGATCGCGACAGTTCCGACAGCGATACTGCTGAACCGAAGAAGCTACCTAAAAACGGGTTGGTCTTCACGAAAAATAATATTGGCGACCGTGAACGTTTTACCGTGGAGTTATACAAAGGCGGACGTTCGGTTGTCTCGCACCAGATGCAGGGCTTACCCGATTATTTCCGTAAGGCGTTGTTGCTTCGTGCGCCAAGCCGGTTGTACGTAACGTATCGCAAGGAAGGATACTGGGGAATGTCGGGAGGAATGGCGTTGTTTGTGCTGGATATGAATACGGGGGAGATGATTCACGATGGGTACATCCGCTGACCCGAATATCCTATTTTCCCTTTTTCAGCGAGGCTTTAATTTTCTGGACAGCTTCGTGCGCAGAAATCATTTTAACCTTTCCTTCACGGACCTGTTTCCTGCTGTAAGCAATTTCAGCCCAATCAGATTCGTTAACAGACACTGGAGGTTGAATTCGTTCGTTATAGTCGCTTGATGTATGGACAGCACGATAAATGCGAACTTCCTGTGCCTTTATTTGGTACAGCAACACAATCGAAAATCGGCCAACTTTAATATGCCTGAGATTGTCATGGTCAATTGGACGGGCTTGGGGATAGCTTTCCAGGTAATCCAATGTTTCTCTGTATTCTTTGAAAAAAAGGATCCCGAATTCCATCCTATGCTCTTCAAGAAAATCGGCAATTTCAATCAGATCCTGTTCAGCGGCAGATTCAACATAAACAGTGAATTTCACTTCTTTTTCTTCTTAAGATTTTTTTCCATTCTTTCCAGCGACTCCCGCGCAGGGATCAGTTTAGATTTTCCTTCTTCAACTTGTTTACGCCGATAAGCCGCAATTGCCCAATCACTTTCGCTGACGTAAGTCTTTCCAATTGGTTTACGCAACAAAATCAATAAGGCATCGAGATGAGATTCATCCAGTGAGCCGATCAGACTTATAACTTCTTTCTTTTTCTGGGCGAGTGTCATGGGTTGTGTTTTAAGACTCATAAATTTAATAAGTCAGCTTCACTTTTTTGCTGTTGATTTTACTTTTTTAGGAGACTTTACGGTTTTCTTCGCCCTGACTCTAGGCGCTAACTTTTTAAACGCCTTAGTCCCTTTCCGGACTTTCTTCACCTTTTTCACCGGTGGCGTATCCAACTCCAGCAACATCCGCAACGCTTTAGTCGTTGATTGGTCGAGGTCGTCCAGAAGTTTGTCTGTTTTTTTCTTTTTTCGCGATAGGGTCATTAATGGGGGATGGTTGTTTTATAAAATTACCAGAATATTTATTCAGGGAAAATAAATATTCTGAACTACAGTGTATTCTTAATAATTCTCAGGTTGTGCGTATAGCCGCCACGTTCGGGTGTGAAAATTCCGTAATGATCGTAATGGTCCAGCCGAACTTTCCCGGAGGCATGAATGATGCGGTTTTCACCGGCAACAATTCCTACGTGCGTAATTCTTCCTTCCTCGTTGTCAAAAAAAGCAAGGTCGCCGGGTTGGGCTTCCTCTACGAACGAATACGGTTCTCCGATCTCTACCTGCTGCCAGGCGTCCCGTTTGATCCGCATTCCGTTTGCCT
>DATHKF010000020.1:0-8474 GCA_035489505.1 Bacteroidia bacterium
GGAGTGTATCGTGTAATGATTTCTTTGTTGAGTTGAATGCGGTATGTGTTGCGTTCATATTCTGCCGCATCGCGGAACAGGATCACCGCATACTCTTCTGTACCGCCGGCCCAGCCCACCAGTTCGTTGTGATTCATTTCCGGGATCACGTGATGCCAGCAAAGCACTTTGGAATTTTCATTGAGTTGCTGACGGAAACGTATCGCCACACCTTCGAAAATCGTGGTGCTGTATATGACCGGTGTTTTTCCAAGAAGAAAACCTGCAAAGTCTTTGGCCAGTGAAACGATGTCCTTTTGTTTCGAGGCAATCAGTTCTGCGGCTTTGTCGAGGTTTGAAATGTGCTCGGCAGAAAGCAGCCCGCAATGCACAAAGATGAAAACCAGTTGCGACAATGAATATCCCAGGCAGGAACGCGGAGGCATTCCACCAGGAATAATGATCGTACCGGCATTGTATGTTTTCGCAAGCGCTTCAATTTCTCCGCCTGATGTAACGCAATAGATCATCGCACCTTTTTCGTGCGCTTGTTTCATGCAGGCCAGGGTTTCCTCGGTGTTTCCGGAATACGATGAAACGAGAACGAGTGTGTTTGCATCCACATATTCCGGGATGAAATATCCTTTGCTGACCTGCACAGGAACTTTGCACGCAGAAAAAGCGAGTTCGGAAATGATCGTTCCGCCAATGCCCGAGCCACCCAGGCCGGTAATCAGCACGTTTCTGATCTCGTGTGCGGGTTGGGGTAACTTCGAATTCCTGCCGATTTCGATTGCTTTTTTTAATTGCAACGGAAATTGTTCTACCAGCGTCTTCATCTCTATAGGTGATTTATTCGGGGACTCGAAGGTAAGAAAAAGGAAGGTTTAAGCGGATTTGGAGGAAAAGAAGGCGTTTTTCCGCCATATTCGGCAGATTTTGTACGCATTTACCCATGCGCATCTGTGGCAAAGGGCCGTAGGCCCAGTAAGCACCATTGATTTATCGGGCAACAGCCATCTATCATCTGCACATTATTCCACAGAATTCTCCCTCGACTTTATGTCGTCCAGCACTTTCTGCTGCGCATCGACCTCCGCTTTTTTCTTCACCTGTTCTTCTTCGTTCGCTTTAATATCGTCCTGCGCCTTTTTGATTTTCTCGTTGTAGTCTGTAATGTCGTCGTTCAGGTCTTTGTTCTTCTTTTCAAGATCAGCCTGGTCGTCTTTCACGTCTTCCAGTTTCTTTTCTTCTGCTTTGCGTTTATCGGCGATCGCATCTTTGGTCATTTTCACCGCGAAGTCTTTCACGATTTTTTCAGCCGCATTGTACGACGATTTATTGTCACCCGAACTCAGCCAGGTTTCCCCGAGTTGGAATCCAACAATGAATTTGGTTTCCGTGTCGCTGATTTTTTCCGTGCGCGCATATACGTCGCAGGTGTTTTCACTGATGTCTTTGATCAATGCATTGTCGGCGAAAATTTCATCCTTCCCGCTCACTTTCGCATCGTAACCTTTCATTTTCGATTTCCACTCCTTTTCAATTTCAGCGGGAGTGGCATCGTAAATCGTTACAACGAGGCAGTTGTGATTTCCGCCGTTTATTTTTTCACTTTTTTCTTCGACTTTAATTTTAATTCCATCTGCAAACGCAGGAAGAGACAATGCGATTACCGCAAGGGAGAGGAGTAGTTTTTTCATGTGGCAGTGATTTGTATTGGTAAGATACAGAAAAACTGCCACGAAAACTCCAAGACTCTAAGCTGCACGAAGTAAAGGTTGGTCCCTTGTGTGGCTTAGTGCCACAAACTTCCATCCTAAATGGATACATTCGCGCAACAGGCATTCCGGGGCAACATAAATCCGTAAAGTGAAACAGAGAATAATTGGTTTTGATATCGCCAGGGCGTACGCAATTTTCGGAATGTTCATTGTTAATTTCAATTTTTGCTTTGGTTCTATTTTGTCCGCAACCGGGCCCTTCGGGAAATTCTTAAATCTCTTTGTTGGAAATTCAACTGCCATTTTTATCATCCTGGCCGGAATGGGAATTTCGTTAATGACGAACAGAACCGACTATAGTAATGAAGAGAAAGCGAAGCTGAAATCAACGGTGCTGAAACGATCCTGGTTTTTATTCGCCCTGGGATTGCTGTTGTACGCGTGGTGGCCCGGAGACATTTTGCATTTCTATGGCGGTTATATGCACGTTGCCGCTTTTCTTCTGTTTGTACGGGCGCGTTATTACTTGTGGTGCGCTCTTGCCGCAATCCTTATTTTCCATGTGTTGTTCTTTGTGATTCCCATTGAAACCGGGTGGGACTTCAGTACTTACAAGTATGTTGACTTTTGGACACTCCCCGGATTTCTGCGCAATACTTTTTACAACGGATGGAATTCCCTTTTCCCATGGATCGCGTATTTCCTGCTTGGCATGTGGCTCGGACGCCTGAAATGGGAGGCGAGCGCAACACGCAGGAACGTTTTTTTAACAGGACTTATATTTTTCTCCGTTTTTCAAATCATCCGTCTGTTCGCAAAAAATAATTTCTTTGGCGAGCATGTAACGAACTATATCACCAGCGAATATTTTCCTCCGTATTTGCCTTTCATGATGATAACAGCGGGTTTTGCACTCATGGTTATTGCGGCCTGTATGTTTATCGGCAAAACATTTCCAGGAAATAAACTGCTGAATTACCTGGCGTTGACCGGCAAGATGACCTTAACGCATTACGTGATTCACCTCACTGTGGGTATGCTCGTATTGGCTCAATTGACAGGGAAAACATACACGGGGTATTTGAAAAATGACGTCCCGACATCACCTGTTTACATATTTTCGTTCGCCATTGCATTTTTTATCGCGAGTGTAATTTTCAGTGTGGCCTGGAGCAAACGATTCCGGCACGGACCATTGGAAACTGTGATGCGGAAAATTTCCGGGTGATCCGAAAAAATCTAATGCTCATCCACTTCGGATACACCACCCGAAACCACGAACTTCATCACATCGGCCGGATTCGCATCCATTGCAGAAACGTTGGATTTCGGAACGATCAGCAAACGCCCTGAAATGGAATACGACATGGGCATATACACCGCCACGTATTCCGGACCGAGCCCGATCTCATGCAGATCATGATCTGTAATGAAACCGACCTCGCGGATATCGGCCTCTTTGTTCGTCGTAACGAGTACGGGATTGTTGAACCGTTTTTTGTTCCCGATAAATGCGCCGGTGAAATCTTTTACGGGTGAATAAATGTGACGGATCACTGGAATTTTCTCGATCAGTTTTCCCGATTCATTGAGCAGTAAACGTGCAACTACGTTTGATGCAAAAATTCCAACGAGGAAAATGAACGCGAGCACGATGAGGATCACTATGAAGGGGTCGACCATTTCATGAACGATCACCTGCATATCGGAAAACCATCCCTGGATCCAGAAAAATATTTTCGCGAAAATGAGGACGGTAATTCCCAGTGGAATGGTGATGACAAGACCCTGGATGAAGTAACGGAGTAATCGTTTCATGGTGTAAAGGTAGCCGTTAACGGATGATTTGCCACTAAGACTCTAAGGCACTAAGCAGCACGAAGAAGTGCTAATGAAAATTTTTTCGTGGACCTTGGAGACTTGGTGCCTTAGTGGCAAGATGAATGGGGTTACCGCCCCAATTTTCCCCGATCCTTCTTGGGAAGCGCGGCAGCCACGAGGTTGTAGGAATGATCAATCCATTCGCGGTACATCTTTTCAGAAACTGAACCATCGCAGGTGATGGTATTCCAATGTTTTTTGTTCATGTGAAAACCCGGTTCCACACAGGGATAACGTTCACGCAATTCAACCGCAAGTTCGGGATCACATTTTACGTTGAACTGAACCGGATTGTATTCGAGCCCGGTCAGCAGGAACACTTTTCCCATCACCTTGTAAACCGGTGTGTCCTCACCGAAAGGAAATGTTTCTTCCACACCCGGTTTGGCTATACAATACGCGCGGAGTTCTTCAATGTTCATGCGTTGGTAATTCTGAAAAGCACGGGTCGCGATGGTGACGCATCATTTTCGAAAGGTGCGAATTGCAGATTCAAAAGATAGGTACCATCGAGAATTCCATTGGGTACGTAAATGAACTCAGTGATACTTCGCTGGAATTGTGTGTTGTCCGGGTATTCCCAGAACGCACGGTGCGCGAGTAATTTTCCTTCATCCACTTCGCGGTCGATCGAAGGGAGATCGATGAGCAAATGATCTATTTTTTTTGTCGCAAGATATTTTGCTGCGGCTTCTTCGAGGTACGGCGGATTGCTGTTCGACCAGTTCTGGATCAGTTTGATCTCTGCATTACTGATGGTGCGGAGCACAATGGCTTCCGGATTTTTATCGCCAATTACTTCTTCAAGTTGCTTTGCTGTGATCACGTAATCGCCATTCTCTTTTGATTCAGGAAGAATGGTGACGAGCTCAGCAATGAAGAAGAATTTTTTCACGTGTTCATTCACGCTGTAAATCTCCGGCGCGATATGTCCTACGCATTCCGTATGCGTTCCGTGTCCGTGCGGATTAAAAAAAATATTCCGGAAGTTTACAGAGCCGCCTGATTTCACTTCGCCAATCCAATCGCCGGCGCGTACCGGCTCAATTTTCATTGGGTCGACATACCATGCGCGGGAGCTGATCGGTGATAACGGAATGGAAATATCAATCGGCTGTGCGAGATCAGCTTTGTACTCCGAACCTTTGTGGTTAATGGTGACGAACATCAGATTCCGAATTGCTGAAAGTGATGATCCATGTGTTTGTACATTCCCATTCCCCACTGATCAGGTGGTCGCTTGCCCCAGAACACACTTGGGTATGGTGTTACTTTTTCAAGGCCACCGGCGTGAAAGCGCCGGACAATTTCGAGCAGACGCTGTTTCTCTTTTTCGAAATCTTTTTCAGTGGCCATCAGAAAGTTGGGTGACGTAGGAGCATTCTTACCATACGGCTCGTCGTTCCAAAACTTTGATTTCATAAAAAGCATGAAGACCTTACCCAGGAACATTTGTTTCGCAGGAGGGGCGTCGTCGCATGCGGATTGCATCACGGCAACGTTGTGTGCCAGCATTTGCGCACTGTTCATTTTTCCCCACAACGGTTTGGTGTCGTGACTCAGATTGTTGAGACGTTCCTCAATGTGTTTTATGGTACCAGGTTCGAAGAGTGATTTCATTTGTTAAAGGTAGAAAGAATGATGTGATCCTGCCACTAAGACACAGAGGCACTGAGCAACACGAAGTATGCTTTTTTCGCCTGCGGCAGCAAGGAATTTTTTGGTCAATATCACTACGTTCTATTGAGATTCGACCCCTTCAGGGTCGCACGATTCAATACCCTTTCACTTCGTTCAAGGGACATGCGACTTCTCCGAAGTCGGAATGTGATTGAGTTGATCCCGGAGGGATCATATGTCCCTTGAACGAAGTGAAAGGGCTTCTTCCTCCCGACCCTGAAGGGGTCGAATGTTATTAACCCCGGGTGAGTTCCGAAGGAACGTAACCCGGGGTTAATAACACGAAAAGAAAAAATTCCTTGCTGCCGCAGGCGAAAAATGTAACCCCAATTGCAAACCGTTCATCAACACCCCACCAGGTTGTATTTGATCAACGGCTGTTTTTCATCACGCCATTGGATCCATCCCGTGTGTATGTGCCACGGTTTCTCCGGATCGGAATCCGGGTACTGAAGTTCCACTTTCATCCACGATCCCTGCACCTCCAGGGGACTCATGGATGATCGTTCATCCTCCGCCATCTTTTTGGTGTAGTTGATCTGTCGCGATTTTTCGTTGGGCAATGAAAAGAGAATGATCTCTTTCGAGGGTAATTCAATCGACGACATCTGGCTGTAAAAACCGAACCAGGTGAGAAAGGTAATGTGCTTTGATCTTTTCACCCACACTTCGCGCGCTGAATCATCTTTCAGAATGGTGCGGTAATAATCGCCGGACGAATCCACAGCCACAATATCTATACGTGCATATTCACCGGAAGGAATGCAGAACAATGTTTTAAACCACGACGGTTGCGGCATGGTGTGAAACGCGTTCAATGTATCGAAATGATAATAATGCGTACCGATATTCCATGCATTGCGCAGAAAGGAAATCCGATGCGTAATTTTTGAGCCGGGTGCGCTGTAAAAATTTATTTGCGAAACCGAATCGACCTCGATGTGAATCACTCCATTGCCGTACGTATCGCGGAATTCGTCGGCATTCGCGGTGATGCAGCACAAAACCAGGAATGAAAACAGAAGCTGTCGCATAAACCTGTGCTTTATCATAAACTGTACCAGCTTAATGCGTTGTTTCTGTGAAAAACGCAGAAGAAGCGATCCGGTCGGCGAGCAGGCGCCCATTCGAGGACAAGGTGTACCGGGTTTCGTGCTTGATTACATCACCGGATGAAAGCCACGGCTCAATTTCTTTTTCGAAATATTCTGCAAAGTCGGACCCGAATTCTGCTGCGAGTTTTTGTGTGTCCACACCCCATTTCGCACGCAACCCAAGCATCACGCGTTCGTTGTAACGTTCCGGTTGTGAAAGCTGTTCCTGGTCGTAAGCAGTTTCACCGGCAAATATCTTTTTCAGGTACGCGGTATTGTTCGCTACGTTCCAGCGCCGCGTGTTTCCTTCGAAACTATGCGCCGATGGCCCCACACCGAGATACGCTTCACCTTTCCAGTAACTGCTGTTGTGCCGGGCGATGAAACCTTCCTTCGCGAAGTTTGAAATTTCATAATGTTCAAAACCCGCTTTGGCAGTTTCTTCAACAAGAACCCGGAAATGATCCGACGCAGTTTGTTCGCTGGCCGGAATAATTTTTCCGCTGGTTACAAATTGCGCCAAAGCTGTTTTCGGCTCAACCGTCAAACAGTAGGAAGACAAATGCGGAACGTCCAGCGCAATGAGCCGGTGAAGATTTTCACGCCAGTCGTTCAGCGACTGATCCGGCAATCCGTAGATGAGATCAGCCGTGATATTGACCAGTCCCGCATCCTGCGAACCTTTCACGCTGCGTTCGGCTTCGTCGGAATTGTGCGCACGGTTCATGATCTTTAAATCAGAATCACGGAACGACTGAATGCCAATGCTCAGGCGATTGACCGGAGAATTTTTCAGCGATTTTATTTTCGCAGGAGTCAGGTCATCCGGGTTGGCTTCGAGTGTAATTTCCGCATCGCGAACAATATCAAAATGCGATTGAATGGTTTCGAAAATAAATCCAAGCTCTTTTTCTGAAAGCAAACTCGGTGTTCCTCCGCCGAAGTAAATTGTTTCAAGAGGTTGTTGCGGCAATTCACTTTTGCGCATCCCGATTTCCTGTGCAATAGCACGCACCATGTCTTCTTTGTTTTTCATTGAGGTTGAAAAATGAAAATCGCAGTAGTGACAGGCTTGTTTGCAGAAGGGGATATGGAGGTATAGGTGGGACATTTTCGGTGACGCGAAGGTACACTGAAAATGTTCCGGGTTGAAAAAGTTTCGGGTTTCGGGTTAGGTTCGACTCACTGTGTTTCAATGATCGTACCGTAACACTGAGAATGTTCCGGGTTAAAAAAGTTTCAGCTCTGCTTTTTGTCAGTTCGGGTAGCAATCAGCAATTTTGTCCCTCTCGATGCAATTTTCATTCCTCAAATCACTCGGGATGACAAAATTGCTGATTGCGTATTGAGAATCGACAAAAAGCAGAACCCAACCTGAAACTTTTTTCAACCCGAAACTTTTTCAACCCGAAACTTTTTCAAAACTTAATCCCGCAGATCAAAACATCATCCGTCTGCTCCAGTTGCCCTTGCCAATCCTGGAATTCGGTTTCAAGGCGATTGTTTATTTCCGGTCCGCTTTCATTGGACACCGACAATAAAAACTCATTCAACTTTTTGTATTTGTATTTTTTTCCGGCCGGGCCCCCAAACTGGTCAGCGAATCCGTCGGTGTACGCGAATAGCGTGTCATTTTTCAAAAGTTCCAACGGAAATTCGCGGAAAGGATGCGTGGCCACCAGCGATTTCCCAACGGCCATTTTATCGCCCGGCAATAAAAGTATTTCGCCGTTGCGGATAATGACCGGCACGTTGTTCGCAGATGCGTACGTTGATTTCGACAGGTCATGGAGGTTGATCCGGATCAGGATTCCATCCATTCCATCCTGCGAACTTTCGTCTTTGAAACTATGCGTCAGTCGCTCCCTGACAAAATCAAAAATTTCAGCCGGGTTGGAAAGTCCTTTTTCATTGATCGCTTCCTTGATGAACGACATATTCAACACGCTCACGAACGCACCGGGAACGCCATGGCCTGTGCTGTCGCAGATGGCTACGTACAGGTAGTCGCTCGTGGCAATCGACCAGAAAAAATCACCGCTGACAATATCTTTCGGAGAAAAGAAAATAAATGCATCCTGCGTATGATTTTGCAAGGCCTGCATATCGGGCATCA
>DATHKF010000021.1:0-5529 GCA_035489505.1 Bacteroidia bacterium
TTCAGTTATGCTTTTGCGTGTTCACACGTTGCCGATGAGTGATGAAGATGACGTGAACCTCCCTTACAAAACCGCGAAGATGCTGCAGGACGCAGGAATACTTTTCTGCTTTGAAAATTCCGGTGACCAGGAAGCATCGCATGCACGCAACATTCCGTTTCTCGCCGGCACTGCGGTAGCCTGGGGCCTGAACAAAGAAGCTGCGATCTCTGCAATGACGTTAAACGCCGCGAAGATCCTTGGCATCAGCGACCGTGTCGGAACCATTGAAGAGAAAAAAGACGCAACGCTATTTGTTTCCGAAGGCGACGTGATGGATATGAAGACCAACAACGTAACGTGGGCGTTCATCCAGGGAAAAACGCTTCAGCTGACGAACGAGCAGATGGAGATGAATAAGTTGTATGAGGATAAATACGGGTTGCCGAATAAATAAACGCGGGATAAAGCGCCTGCGGCAGCAAGGAATTTTTTGATTTACATAGCTAGCCCCGTGCTCACGCACGGGGCTAGCTATGTTTCACCCCTACAGGGGTTCAAGGAATCAGTATTATCGAAACCCCTTAACTCCTCGGGAGCGAAATCTTGCTGCTGGCAGGCGAAAATCAAAAACGGGAAAATTGCCTGCGGTAGCAAGGAATTTTTTGTTTTTATCCTTTCACTTCGTTCAAGGGACATGTGATCCTTCTTCGAAGGAGTCCTTTGGACCGGGATCATAAGAAGCGAACGAGTTTCTACGATCCGCCACGGCGGATCGCATGTCCTTGAACGAAGTGAAAGGGTTTTATTCCCGACCCTGAAGGGGTCGAATGTTATTAACCCCGGGTAATGATCCGAAGGATCGTAACCCGGGGTTAATAACACAAACAAAAAAAATCCTTGCTGCCGCAGGCGAAAATCAACACAACTCTAAACCACCTTCACCAAACAATAATCCTTCTTCCCTTTCTGCAACAGGATATATTTCCCATTGAGCAAGTGTGAATCATTCACCACCAATTGCTGGTCCGTTACTTTCACTTTATTCAGTGAAAGTCCGTTTCCTTTGATGAGTTTGATCGCTTCACCATTCGACGTAACCAGTTCTGCTTTTTTCGCGATGAGTTCAATCACCGAAAGCCCTGCAGAAATATCTGCTTTGGCAACTTCTGTAACAGCCACTCCCGCTCCTACGAACACAGAAAGAAACTGTTCGTCCGTAAGTGATGTCAGCTGATCAATGGTTCCTTTGCCAAACAGAACTTCTGTGGCTGCGACAGCCGTTTTCAATCCTGTTTCGCCGTGAACGCGCGTGGTGATATCTTCAGCCAACGCTTTCTGTAAGGCACGGAGATGTTTCGCTTCGTTGTGCTCCACCTCCAGTGCTTCGATTTCTTCTCTTGTCTTGAGCGTAAAAATGCGGATGTACGTTCCCGCATCATCATCGCCCGCATTCAACCAGAATTGGTAGAATTCGTATGGTGAAGTCCGTTTCGGATCAAGCCACACGTTTCCGCTTTCGCTTTTTCCGAATTTGGTTCCGTCCGCTTTTTTGATCAATGGCGTTGTTAACGCCCAGGCTTCTCCTCCATCCTTGCGGCGGATCAATTCTGTTCCCGTCACAATATTTCCCCACTGATCCGATCCGCCCATCTGCAGCCTCACGCCATTGTGTTTCCACAAATAGTAAAAGTCGTATCCCTGCACGAGCTGGTACGTAAATTCTGTGAACGACATTCCCTCGCGGTCTTCTCCGGCAATCCGGTTCTTCACCGAATCTTTCGCCATCATGTAATTCACCGTGATGTGCTTGCCGGTATCGCGGATAAAATCGAGGAACGAAATATTTTTGAACCAATCGTAATTGTTTACGATCGATGCCGAGTTAACTCCGCAATCGAAATCCAGGAATTTCTCCAGTTGTTTTTTCTGACAGGCCTGGTTGTGCGCAAGAATTTCTTCCGACAATAAATTGCGCTCGGCCGATTTTCCTGAAGGGTCACCAACCATTCCCGTTGCTCCGCCTACGAGCGCGATCGGTTTATGACCGCACCGCTGGAAATGCAACAAGGTCATGATCTGCACCAGGTTTCCAACGCCAAGTGAATCAGCCGTAGGATCAAACCCGATATAGCCGGTAACCATTTCCTTGTTCAGCAATTCTTCGGTTCCGGGCATTACGTCCTGCAACATTCGTCTCCAGCGGAGTTCTTCAACGAAATTTTTCATGGGACAAAGATATTGTTTAGATGGGAGGCGGGAGATGGGAGACAGGAGAAAAACCGCAGCGTGCGAAGGAATTTGTGGGCCTAACGTCTCCCGTCTCCAAACTCCCGTCTATCTTTACGCTCATGATCCTCATCACCGGAGCAACCGGCATGATCGGTGCACACATTGCCTTTGCGCTTACTTCGCAGGGAAAAAATGTGCGCGCCATCAAACGTCCGGGTGCATCCACCGCAGATACCGAGAAAATTTTCAGATTTTACTCCGCCGATGCGGAAGCTTTGCTGAAAAAAATCGAATGGGTGGAGGGTGATGTACTCGATGTTTTTTCGCTGGAAGAAGCTACACGCGGTGTGGAGCAGGTGTATCACGTCGCAGCCGTTGTTTCGTTTGTTCCGAAAGAACGCGACCACATGGTGAAAGTAAATGGCGAAGGAACAGCCAACATGATCAACGCAGCCATGGAAGCCGGAGTGAAAAAATTCTGTCACGTAAGTTCTGTTGCTGCATTGGGCCGGACCATCAACCTGAAAAATATAAACGAAGACACCTGGTGGAAAAATGATCCGGCCAATTCCTGGTACGCGATCAGCAAATACGCCGGAGAACGTGAAGCATGGAGAGGTATTGAAGAAGCACGCTTGCCCGACGGTCACGGAATGAGTTTCGTTATTGTGAATCCTGCTGTGGTGATCGGGCCCGGAAATCCAACGCGTAGCAGCAACGCCATTTTTTCATTGGCGAAAAAAGGATTTTCCTGGTACACGGCCGGTTCCGGTGGATTCGTAGATGCACGCGATGTAGCCGCTGCCTGCGTGAAACTCATGGAAAGTCCCGTGACCAATCAGCGGTTTGTGCTGAACGCAAAAAACATGACGTACCGCGAGTTCGCTGATAAAATTCTTCAGCGTTTCGGACATCCACCCACTTCACGCGAAGTAGGACCATTCCTGATGAGTATCATGTGGCGACTGGAAAAATTCTTCTCACGATTCTCCGGGAAAACACCGCGTGTGACGAAAGAAAGTGCAGCGGCTTCACGGGAAGCGGCCAGTTACGGCGGACAAAAAATCACCGAAACTATTCCGTTCACGTACCGCGATATTGATCAGACACTCGACGAGGTCGTGTTGTTCTATCGCTAAACATTCAGAAAATTTTTATTTGGCCGGATCTGTTGCAACCGGAGTTACTCCCGGCGCCTGCTGATCACCCGCCTGCCTGCGCGTGAGTTCACTGATCACTTCATCGTACATTTCGCTGAAATGTTTCGGGTTTTGCGAATACCACCGCAAACTGTTTTCGTATTGTTCACGCGTGTATCCGTGCTTTTTGAAAACATCGTAGTACGGCATGATCTTCTGTTCCGCTTGTGCAGGTGGCGCTATGTCAATCTGTGGCGACATCGTCCCGCTGCCCGGTGCGTTCGGCATGCGTGAAATCGGGCGTGGCGATCGGAATCCGATTGCACTTTCGAGCAAGTGTACATCGGCCATCACATGAATCATCTTGTCCTCAGGAATGAGGTCTGCCGGTTTCTCCATCCTGACGACAGATACAGCGCTTTCGTCGTCTTGTCCGCATGAAGAACAAAACACGAGCAGGCAAAATATCCACGTCAGCTTGGTCATAAAGCAAATGTACGGATATAGGAAGTTGCCCGGAAAAAATGATATTTTTGTTTAAACACTCTTTAACATGAAGCACCTACTGACCACATTCCTAATGCTGGGCTGCGGCCTCTCTTCTTTTGCGCAGATTGATATGGGTATTCCCACTGCGACAGGTAAAGGAGGCGTCGCAACGGCCATGGTGCTTAATTATGAGTGTGTGGGTATTAATCCATCCAACCTGGGCTGGCGCGACAATTATCGTTTCTCATTTACCGTCGCTAACGTTGGAATTGCCGCACAATCGCGTGCCATTGATTTTGCTACGCTGAAGGACGCGATGCTACATCCCGGTGATACATTCACGCAGGCACAAAAAGATGATTACGCTACGCGTTTTGCCACACCGGATGGTTTCAACTTCAACGCCAACGTAACCTGGTTTGCAGCTTCACTTTACTTTCCAAAGTTCGGTGGAATCGGAGTGAACGTTCGTGACCGTGCATTTTCACACGTTACGTTGAGTCCGAATGCAGCTGACTTAATGTTCAACGGTTTCAATTCTGCCGGGTACCAGGATTCTTCCGCGTACGGCCAGAATATGTCTTCGTTCCTCGATGGCACACGCCTCACCATGCTTCATTACCGCGAGGTGAACATTGCCTACGGCAGAAAAATATTCGGCCTCGGCACAAAAGACGATGATGGAAAACAAGCGATTGAATTCTTCGGTGGATTCGGATTCAAATTCATCTGGGGATTAGGAAACCTCGACGCAAAAATTGGTGACGGAACGCTCTCCGGACATTCTTCGATGACTACCAATTACGAAATTCAGTACGGAAACATTCAGAATTTTTCACCGGAAAAATCTCCGGCTATTTTCAATTCCGTAGGACAGGGTACCGCGATCGATTTTGGTTTCTCTGTCGTGATCAACGAAAAGATCCGCGCCGCAATTTCATTCACAGACATGGGCCAGATCAACTGGAATGAAAATTTGCTTGTGGCCAGCGACACGCTCATGCCTTCGTTCGACAGCACAGAAACAGGAATCAATTCGTGGGACATGAACAGCCAGGCAAGTTATTTCATGAATGATTTCATGAACTACGAAAGTGGCGAAGGATACACCACCAAACTTCCGGGCCGCATGCGTATTGGTTACGGAATGAAGATCGGTGAGCGGATCAATCTCGGTGCAGATATAGTTGTTCCGCTGAACAAATCGCTGTACAACCTGAGTTCTCCGTACTTCGCCATTGGCGCTGAATTTAAGATCGCAGAAATTTTCCGCGTGCATACCGGCTTTGCCGGAAACCCCGATTTCGGATGGAACGTGCCATTGGGTATTACCCTCGGGCCCCTGGGCTTCTTCGAAATTGGTTTGGCAACAGGCGATATCCTCACGTACTTTGCAAAGACAGACAATCCTAATTTGTCGCTTGCAGTAGGTGTGATCCGTTTCAATTTCAAAGCGAAGGAGGATTAATTCTTCCGCCAATGAGCTTCAGCAAAAAAGTAGTCTGGATTACCGGCGCTTCCTCAGGAATAGGAGAAGCATTGGCGATCGCTTTTGCCAGAGAAGGTGCGCAACTCGTGCTTTCAGCCCGGCGGAAAGAAGAGCTGGAACGTGTTGCAAAATCGTGCGGTGCGAATGCAACATGCATGATTGTCCCGCTTGATCTTTCTCAGACTTCCGGTATTGACGCTT
>DATHKF010000022.1:0-9985 GCA_035489505.1 Bacteroidia bacterium
GGATCATTGATGATCACAGCAAATGACGCCATCGGAAACGGACACGGCACAATTTTCTCTACCGGTAACCATTCCGCTGATGATTTCGATGGCGTCATTTGCTGTGATCATCAATGATCCCGACGGAACGATTGCGAAATGGTTATCCATGATTCCGTTTACTTCGCCGGTGGTGATGCTCATGCGTATACCGTTTGGCGGAGTCTATCTTTCCGAATTACTCTTGTCGATGGCCATTCTCGTTGTTTCCTTCCTGATCATGACCTGGCTCGCGGGAAGAATTTACCGCGTGGGAATTCTCATGTATGGTAAGAAAACAAGTTGGAAAGAACTGGGCAAATGGCTTTTCTATAAAGCATAAAACTGCATCCGATGAAACAGGTTTTCGCTTTCGCTATTCTTTTCGTGTGGATGTGTTCCTGCAACGATGAACCGAAAACATCGCAGACTGATGCAGACACCGGCACCGTTCAGGTTCCTGCAACCGGTACAACCAAAGACACCGTGGCCCGGATTGCAGCGAATGTGACCGATACGGTAGTCACTCCGATTGATTCCACGTATACTGTTGAACTCACGATCTATTTTACGCGGAATTATTGCGGCGGTGCGCGCCCTTCCGAGGAAATGTTAGCGGATCTTCAGACGCCACGTTTATTGACGAAGTCGATATTGCGGCTGAAGAATCACCACAGCCAGAAGGAGTACACGTGTAAAACCAACGGCAGCGGCAAAGCAGATCTGACTTTGGAAGCCGGAAAATACGACGTGTACCTCACGAAGGATATCAATTCCGCATTGAACACCGGGTTTTATCCCGACTGTAAAATATGGCAGGAGAAACCTTTGTTCACAATCAAAGTAACGCCGGACCGGAAATCATTTTCGGCAACGATTAACTTCGAGTGCAACCCCTGCAACCCGAATAAACCGATGTAACATGCGCATTGCTGTTATTGATCTTGGCACGAATACCTTTAATCTTCTGATCGCAGAAACGCGGACTGAAAAAGGCTTCGTGACGATCTATAACGAAAAGCTTCCGGTGCGTTTGGGTGAAGGTGGAATCAACAGCGGTGTGATCACTCCCGAGGCGTACATGCGCGGACTCGAAGCCATGGACACGTACGCCGAGTCTATCCGTCAATGGAGAGTGGACAAGAAAATGGCTTTTGCTACTTCGGCTGTGCGCAACGCATCCAACGGAGAACAATTTGCCGATGATGTTTTTCACCGCACAGCAATCCGCATCAACATCATCAGTGGCGATGAAGAAGCGCGGTATATCTACATAGGTGTGAAGCAGGCCCTCGAATTCCGCGAGGAGAATTCACTGATCCTCGACATTGGCGGTGGAAGCACCGAATTTATTCTTGCGAACAGCAGCGGACTCATCTGGAAACAAAGTTTTGAGATCGGCGCATCGCGTTTGCTTCAGCGATTTACGCCGTCTGATCCCATTCTTGATTCGGAGATTGAAGAGATCACTTCGTATCTCGGTACAGCGCTGGAACCGTTGAAGGAAATCGTTCAGGAGTACCCGGTCCAGGAATTGATCGGTGCATCAGGCTCCTTCGAATCGCTGGCGGAAATGGTGCTCGCCCGCTTTTACAATGGCGAGGAATTCGACAGCACGGAATTTGTTTTTGATATTGGCCAATGTGAAATCATTCACCGGCAATTGCTTTCATCTACACGTGAACAACGTCTCCAGATCAAAGGACTTGTGGCGATGCGCGTAGACATGATCGTGATCTCTTCGATACTCGTTGAATTCATCATCCGTGAATTGGGAATTCCGCACATGCGGATGTCGGCGTACGCACTGAAAGAAGGCGTGCTGCATGAGTTTCTGGAGGGAAAAGGTGTTTGACGTCATTGCGAGCGAAGCGAAGCAATCCCATCTTCGAAGACGGGATTGCTTCGCTTCGCTCGCAATGACTACCCCGCGCGATCCTTCAGCTCATCCGCACCACTCTTGTATTGTGACTTTCTCGCCGCCTTCGCATTTCCGAAATTATACCGCACACGCGCGCTGATCGTTTGTGAATCGGGAATGTGATGCACGCGTATGTCCTGGTTTTCGAAGTTGACGTGAATGTTCAGTGTATTCGTGTGGAATATGTCGCGGAAGTTCAGGCTGCATTGCAGGTTATTGTTCAGGAAATTTTTCGAGATGGAAGCATCTACGCCACCCATGGGATGGAACACGAATATTCCGTAGTACATCGTGCTCTGGTACCAGCCGGAAACCTGGACCTTGTATCCTTTCTTCAGGAGAAAAGTTTCGGTGAGGTCGGCATTGAATGCTGTGTTGCCGTCGTTGAACGCGGTTCCGAAAATATTGGAATTGTAATTCGCGTACGTGAGACTCACGTTGCTTTCGTTGATCCACCAGCGTGTCAGATTATTCGATACCGTAACACCGAAGTAAGCCATGTCCACCGTGTTCAGGTTGACCGTGGTCTGGTAAATAATTCCTGTCGAATCTTCCTGCTGCGTAATGTCGGTCATGCCGCTGGTCCTTCTGCTGAGCGATGCATTCAGGAACAGGAAGCCTTTGTATGCATAATTAATGTCGGCGTTCCATGCAATTTCCGGTTGGAGAAACGGATTGCCCGCTTTGTACGTGTACTGATCGAGATAAAACAAAAACGGATTCAGATCACCGTACGACGGGCGGTTGATACGTCGCGAAACGGAATAGCTGATCGTGTGATTGTCGTTGATCACATTCGTCAGAAATACACTCGGAAAAAACTCCAGGTAATTCCGTTTCACCTGTTGCTGCATCGTTGGAGAAACGCCATCGGAATTGGTTTGCTCTGCACGAATGCCAGCCATGATTTCCCATTTGCCGAGACTTACGGAACCATTCACATACGCCGCGTTGATCTGCTCGATGTACGTGAACGTATTGCTGCGCGTGGAGTCATAATCCCATGCGGCGCCGTTCTGAATTTCGAACACGAGCTGGTTTGCAGTTTTTACGTAACTGCTTTTCAACCCGGTTTCCAGTTTGTATTTCCCGATGGGTTGCGTGTAATCAACCTGGCCAACGTAAATACTGATGTCGTTGTTCGATTGGCTGCGCTGGTATGTTGGTGTGCCGATGTTGTTCCCGTTGGCGTCAACCGGGCTAACGTCATACGTTTCGCCCGTGCGGTCATAGTACCGCAGGTAGTCGGCGCTTCCTGAAATTTCTTTCCCGTTCGTATCGAGATGATGCGTAAAGTACGCGCCGCTTCCCATACTCATAAATCGTCCGCGCAGGTGATTCTGCTGGTTGAGATTCAATGCACTTCCGGTATCGCGCGGAGTGAGAATGGAAATGTTGTCGGTCCAGATGTTTTCAGCATCACGGTCGCCGTCTACGCGCAGGCCCCATGTTGTTTTGGCGTTCGGTGTGAAATCAATACCGATGCGCGCTACGTGAACGTAAGGTTTGAACGTCATCAATGTGCGCTGGTTGAAATCAGTTGTCCGTCCTTCGTACGTGATCGACTTGTACACGTTGTGGTCTTCAATCCGCCACGGCGATCCGAAATCGTATTTACCATACAGGTTGTATTTGGGCTTGCCGTAGTTGAAATTGAATCCGCCAAAAGTCCGTGTGAGTTCACCACGCGTGCTTCCACCGTAAACAGATCCGTTAAATCCCTGCCGCGATCCTTTCTGCGTGATGATGTTGATGATCCCCGCATTTCCTTGCGCATCGTATTTCGCTGATGGATTCGAAATGATCTCAATCTTTACTACACTTTGCGCGGGCATCGCCTGGAGGTAATTCTGTAATTGCTCGCCGGATAGAAAAGTATTTTTTCCATCGACATAAACCTGTACACCGGCTTTTCCTTTCAGCGAAATGTTTCCGTTCTGATCAATAAAAACACCGGGCGCTTTTTTAAGCAATTCCCAGGCCGTGCCGCTCATTTTCACCGGGCTGTTTCCACATTCATCACGAGCATACCAGGCTTCTGAACAAACAAAGGTTGTGCAGAGAGGATCATCACTTCATCCAGTTGTTCGGATGACTCCAGCACGATCGCGGGAAATTCCAGTTGCTGATTGTCATTCACAGAAACAGGAAGTTCTTTCTTTTTGTAACCGGTGAGGCTTACAACGAGGTTGAAATTTCCCGGTGCAAAATCTTCGAGTATGTACGTTCCGTCAGCAGCGGTAATGGCTCCTTTGACGAGCGAAGAGTCTACAGCGGAAAGCAATGTCACTACGGCAAACTCAACGGGTTTGTTCTCCATGTCGGTGACTGTTCCGTGGATGGAAGTGGCGTTTGCATACAGACCGGCGGTCGCGTGAAAAATGAACAGGAGTGTCAGGAGAGATTTCATACGCGCTTTATTTTATTACAAGGCTGTATTGCAAAAGTGGAGATTGATAACGCGCAGATTTGCTTTTTTATACAAGCGGTAGCATTTGCCGTGCTGTGCGAGTATTTCCCCGGATGATGTGCGTGATGAAATTGTTAACGCGTTTTAGGGATTGGGTGGGAGGTTGATATGTCGGATGGACGGAAAGGAATTTAAGGACTGGGAATTAATAACTGCGGGATCAGGTAATTGGGGAAGTAGGTATTCGGGCCCATGGGGCTTACATGTCTTCGAATGACGATTTTCTTATGAAAACGCGTAAGCGCCAACCACCTAAATCCCTTAACTCCTTAGTTCCCTGACTCCTGATATCTCCCCCGAATTCGTATTTTTACCTTTCACTACCACGTACACGCCAACCTATGCCACGCATCCTCATCATTGACGACGAAAAAAGCATCCGTCGTACCCTTCGTGAAATTCTCGAGTATGAAAATTTTAAAGTGGAAGAAGCCCAGGACGGACTCGAAGGCCTGAACCTTGCGCAGAAGGAAAAGTTCGACATCATTCTTTGCGACATCAAGATGCCGAAGATGGATGGCATGGAAGCGCTCGACAAGTTGATGGAAGCAGCTGTGGATGCGCCCGTGGTAATGATTTCCGGTCACGGCAATATCGAAACCGCTGTGGAAGCTGTGAAGAAAGGCGCTTACGATTTCATCCAGAAGCCGCTTGATCTGAACCGGCTTCTCGTAACGATCCGCAATGCGCTCGACAAATCAAATCTGGTAACTGAAACGCGCTCGTTGAAAAAGAAAATCAGCAAGACGTTTGATATGATTGGCGAATCCGAAGCGATCGGGAAGATCAAAGAAATGATCGAGAAAGTAGCGCCCACCGACGCACGCGTGCTGATCACCGGTGAAAATGGAACGGGTAAAGAATTAGTGGCACGCTGGCTGCACGAGAAATCGGGCAGGGCAGGAGCGCCGTTGATTGAAGTAAACTGTGCGGCTATTCCTTCCGAACTGATCGAGTCGGAATTGTTTGGTCACGAGAAAGGTGCATTTACTTCTGCCGTTGCACAACGCAAAGGAAAATTTGAGAATGCAGAAGGCGGAACTATTTTCCTCGACGAAATCGGCGACATGAGTCTTTCCGCGCAAGCCAAAGTGTTACGTGCTTTGCAGGAGAATAAAATCACGCGGGTTGGTGGAGAAAAAGAAATCAAAGTCAACGTGCGTGTGCTTGCGGCAACGAACAAGGACCTGAAGAAGGAAATCATGAAAGGGAATTTCCGCGAGGATCTGTATCACCGCCTCAGCGTTATTCTTATTCACGTTCCATCGTTGAACGACCGTAAAGAAGATATTCCATTGCTGGCAGACCACTTCCTGAAACTCATTTCCGATGATCACGGTACTCCGGCGAAAGCCATTTCGAAAGAAGCGATCAAGGAATTGCAAAAGATCAACTGGACCGGAAATATCCGTGAGTTCAGGAATGTGATCGAGCGTTTGATTATTCTCGGAGAGAAAACGATTTCGGAGAAGGATGTGATTGCTTACGCGAAAACCAAAGAGTGATTGATTTGCTGATAGCGATCGAGATATTTCGTCTGAAATAACGATTATGAAAAACAAAAAAATTCTTGGCGGTTTTATGATCGCGTGTTCCGTTTTTATCCTGGGATCGCAGGTGCTTTATACGGGATTTGGTATCAATACGATCACTGGGCTTATCCTGCTTGTTTTTGGGATCGCGTATGTTTCGAAACCTTCTGCGGAAAAGGAAAAATAGCTCACATCGCTTTCCTCACGGGAAAGTAGTCCGCGCGCCCCGTGTCTTAACGGTTTTTAACCGAATTTAACCTTCCCGGAACATTGAACCATCGGTGTACAAACGAGTACAGCCTATATTCGTTTAACGATTCTTCCATGAAAACGCCATTCCGGTTTTGTCTATTTCTTTCCATTTGCTTTTTCAGTTCAGCTCTTTCCGCGCAAAATTGGTCGTGGGCTACGCGCACACCGGAAATGTCCGATTATATTGACGTAGCTGTTGGCCCTCACGGTGAAGCTATTTCTATTTACGAAGCCTATAACAACGCCTGGCATCTCGACGTTCATGATTCTTCCGGAGCGCTCATCCGTGAAAAAGAATTTTATTACCTCGAACCCTACGGGAACTGCGCGTTCGGTGTGGGAACGGATGCAACGGGTAACATTTACGTGGTCTCACGGCAGAGTTTTGAAGAACCATTAGAACGCAATGAACACGCGCTCGACCCGGAAGGATATGACGAAGAAGAAGACGAGGAACGTGAAACAACCTGGCACCTGTACATCGTCATCGAAAAATTTTCGCCGGAACTTGAATTGCTGGGTTCGCTGCGTGTTCTTCAACTCACACATTTTGAAAACTACAGCATCGAGGTGCGCGATTTCGTTGTTGATGATGCCGGCAATTGCTGGCTCGGTGGATTTACGGACGACAACAAATTTTCGTACAAAGAACAGGTCATCAATCCTGGTCCTGCGGGTTGTCATTTTGTAATGAAGGTTGGCGCGAACATGAAGGAGCCTGCTTGGATCAACACGTTCATCGGTTCAGGGCCTGCCTACGTACTTTCGTTTCATCTCGCGGTGAACAAAAAAGGAATTTGCGTGATGACCGGGGCTTATGCGAAAACAATGCAGGTCGGGAAAACAATTCTGACCAGTCAACCGATTAAAAGCTTACTCGAAAGCGAAATGTACATCACCGCATTTCGTGCGGATGGAACAATTGCGTGGGTGAAATCGCTGCTCGTTCCTTCGTACGATACCGACGTGGTTGCACTTTCCGGAGGTGATTTTGTTTGCGCCGGAGCTTTCTCCGATGCGACGCAACTGGGTTCTGTAAAACTCCCGGCGGGAAAAAAATACGGCTCCTTTGTAATGAGTATCGATGCAAAGTCGGGTAAAATGGGAAAAGTATACGTGAACGACACGAGTATGATCATCGGTCTTGAAGCCGGACTTAACAATGATTTTTATTGCCTGTTCGATCTGAGCGGGTCGTCGCACGTGCATTATGTTTTTCATTTTGACAAAAAAATGAAAGGAGAACGGTTCAGTTATGTTACGGTGCACAACCCGGTTACCGCATCGAACGGTGGAGCGTATTATCTCGCTGGAACGTGGAGTTGGATTTCCCGTTTGGGAGATCCGCCCAATGCGAAATATGTGAAAGGGGATGGGCCACATGACGGTGCAGATTATGGCCAGGGCGATTCCGGTGGATTGGTGGGCAGGCTGGAATTGAAAACGAAGGGAGCGAAGTAATCGGTGATTAGTGTGGCTACCGGGACTTGATGAAAACCGCTGAAGCGGTTGGATAACCAAACACTATTCATTGCAGGGGGCTTAAGTCCCCGGCAATGAACACAGCAGGTTTGTTAAACGGTTTCAACCGTTTTCCTTTGCAGATGTTGCCTGATGATCACGAAACGAATTTTATCACACATTGCACACTATTAAGCACCACCCATGATTGCACGCTTGCTCGCTTTCGCCACATTTATTTCACTCGTTGTTTTTGAATCCTGCGGTACCACGCCGGCACAGAATCTCAATCCTTTCACACCAACGGTAATTGACTTCACGGGTTACGTCGTTCCGGCGGACAGCCTTGCTGATCCTGAAATTCTTCCAGCGCAGGTTCCGGATACTGTACCTGCGAAGCAGCTCCCCACAGAACCGTTGCTTCCGTTTGCCTTCGATGTATTGTCTCCGTTTGATACCGCGATGCGCGTGCCTCTCAACCGGTTTGAAGACACATCGCATTTTCATTATCTCACATATCGCGTGGGACAAGACCACAGCGATCTTGAATTCATTGGCGGAACGCAATCGTTGTATTGGGCACGGGCCATGCAAACGGACAAAGCCGGTCACATCTGGTTCGGGACAACGGGAGGTGTAAGTTGTTATACGCCACGCGGAGATTCTGCATCAGGTCTGCGCTATTATTCAGCGAATGAAGGATTGTGCAGCAATGTGGTAGATGCAATCAGGCAGGATAGATCCGGCAAGATGTGGTTCGGGACCGGCGACGGAAAAATGAGTTGCTACGACGGAAAAAATTTCGCCAACCTCAACAAACAAGACGATGCGATTTTGTGCATGACCGAAGACCAGAACGGAAACATCTGGTCGGGGCGGTTCAATGGTGTGCAATGTTACAATCCCGCAACGAAGACAACCATACGTTGGACCACCGCGCAGGGACTTTGCAACAACGCCGTACAATGCATGCTCGAAGACAAAACCGGTAAGCTGTGGTTCGGGACATTCCGGGGTGTAACCTGTTACGATCCGAAAGCAAAGCGCGGAAATAATTTTGTTCACTACACGAAGAGGCAGGGTCTGGTGAACGACAACATCAACACCATTTACGAAGACAGCACGGGCAATATCTGGTTTGGAACGGAGGCCGGAGGTGCAACCTGCTTCAACGGAAAAACACTCATGACGTTTACAACCGTACAGGGACTTGCGAATGACACGGTGCAAACTATTTTCGGCGACAGCAAAGGCAACCTCTGGTTTGGAACGCGCATGGGGTTGAGTAAAATCACTTCGGCAACGCTGAATGACTTTCAGAACAAAATTGATTCGCTTGATCCGGTGAAACAACCGTTGTTTATCAACTATGGAGTGAGCGATGGAATTTCGGGAGGCTTTTTTCGAAATTCAGTTTGTGAAAGCGCGGCAGGGGCGATCTGGTGGGGAACCACAGCAGGTGTGCTCGTGTATAGTCCGCGTTGAAAAATTTAATTAACCACGGCGGCACGGCGACACAGCGCTTCATATTTAATAACCAATGCCCGCGTCGTCACGGCGCTGGTAAATATCACTTCGTGATATAAGCAATACGCTGTGTCGCCGTGCCGCCGTGGTTGTTTTTTTTATTTCACAAAGGGATTCGCGAAACGTGGATCACGTACAAACGTACTATCCGTAAGCGTATGCAAAAACAAAATGATCTTTCGTTTTTCATCCGCGGTGAGATGCACCCCTCCATTCGGATGTGAACCCATTTTGGAATCAATGGTGGCATTGGTCTTCACGCCTTCGCTGTAAAAATCAAGAACCTCCTCAAGTGTTTTGAAACGACCGTCGTGCATGTAAGGCGGAGTCAGTGCAACATTCCGCAGCGATGGAATTCTGAAATGACCAAAATCGCTCAGGTTACCGGTTACTTTTCCGCGACCGACGTCCCGGAACATCCGCGCATCGTTGAAAGACTCCAGGCCGTTGTTGGAGAATTTATTCGTTGTACCCAATGCATCACCGTCTGTGGTATGGCAATGCAGGCAATCGCCTTTGGTCATGTCATTCACCAGTACAAATCCATCGGCTTCATCTTTGGTGAATGATGCTGTTCCGTTTTGAAGGCGATCGTATTTCGAGCCGGTCGAAATCAACGTGCGCAAAAATTGCGCAATGACTTTCGAAACGAGCACGCTGTCGATTTTTTGTTCGCCAAAAACAAGCGTGAATTTTTTGCGGTAGAAAGTATTCCGCTGCAAACGAAGTTCCGCTTCTTTCCACGACAAATCCATCTCATCGTGTGAACGCACCGGTTCGAATACCTGGTTTTCCAGGCTTATT
>DATHKF010000023.1:0-6956 GCA_035489505.1 Bacteroidia bacterium
GACTTATTCGATCAAGTACCCGAAGAGCAAACAAGTGAATACACGCAAGTACAAAACCAAGTCGCGCGCGAAATTCTGATCGTTAAAAAATTATCCTGTTATACAATCCGGTCCCCTCGGCTTCCTGAAGTCGAGGGGCTGCTGTTTCAATCCAGAAGTTGAGAGATTTTTATCGCATACTCGGCATTCCTGATAATGCAACGTTAACCGATATTAAATCGGCTTACCGGAGGCTTGCGAAACAATATCACCCCGATTTAAATCCCGGCAGTCGCCAGTCGGAAGAAAAATTCAAAGAAATTCTCGACGCGTACACCATTCTTTCGGATGATGAATTGCGTGCGCAGTACGACCGTAAACGCCGCGGCACAAATTACAGCGATTATTTTTCTTCGCCTGTCCAGGAAAAAAAACGCGACGCCGGCAGGAAAGAGTACCCGCCGGAGCATATCGAAATGATGCGGCAGCGTAACCGCAAGCGCATCGTGCGGCAGATCAACCGCCGGAAAAAAATTCTTCGCGGAATGATCATCACGTTTGCGTTGTACCTCATCGGCACTGCACTGTTTGAAGCGTGGGTCGCTCACAAGCGCGAGCAGGATTCGCTCGTGATCATGCAGCGCCTGGAGGAATTGTACGGAGAGGATTCACTGGTCTCCACCGAAAAAATTCAGAACCTGGATTCGCCGTACGACAGTTTGTTTGGTCCCGGAATTACAACCTGGCTTTCTCCGAATCAACTCGTGGTGATCAACCCGGTTACGGATGCAGTAGTTTGTCTCGTGCAAAACGATCCGCCGTACCGCACGATCCGCAATGAATTTATTCATGCCCGTCAGAGTTTCATCATGAAAGAATTACCGAACGGAAATTTTTCTGTGAAAGTGTATACCGGCAATTCCTGGAACGACACGATGCGTGTTCCGGACGGACGAAAACTTGGCGGTTTTTCGGTGGACGGACAATTCTTTCGCGCAAACGGCAAAGCGATAAAATTGCAGAAGCCAACGTATAATTCGCCCAACACAATCACCACCGATACGATCTGGATTGACCCGGCTTACGCGGGCTTCGTGGCGATGTCCCGGGAGGAGTTTTACGGAAAAGGCGATTCGCTGAGCGGGAATTGAGGCGATTTTATCTTCCTTAACGCAATTTTAATCGATTTCTCCCCGGTATGCGTCGGTTTTGCCACCGTTCCCCGCACCGCATTCCCATAACTAAGCGTATCTTTGCACCCTTATTATAAAATCATGCACCAAATACGGAATATTGCAATTATTGCCCACGTCGATCACGGGAAGACTACGCTTGTTGACAAGATGCTGTTGCAAGGGAAATTGTTTCGCGACAACCAGGAATCAGGCGAGTTAATTCTCGACAACAATGACCTGGAGCGTGAACGCGGAATTACGATCCTCGCGAAGAACGTTTCTGTTCAATACAAAGGGACCAAAGTCAACATCATTGACACACCAGGTCACGCCGATTTTGGCGGAGAAGTGGAACGTGTATTGAACATGGCCGATGGCGTACTCCTGCTCGTTGATGCATTTGAAGGACCGATGCCGCAAACGCGTTTCGTACTTCAGAAAGCACTCGCGCAGGGAAAGAAAGCAATTCTTGTCATCAACAAAGTTGACAAACCGAATTGCCGTCCGGACGAAGTACACGATGCTGTATTCGATTTGTTTTTCAATCTCGGTGCAACAGAAGACCAGCTTGGATTCCGTACAGTATACGGTTCATCCAAACATGGATGGATGGGTGCCGACTGGAAAAATCCGACGACAGATATTTCTTACCTGCTTGATACGATCATCGAATATTTCCCGAATGCACCGCGTCACGAAGGAACACTGCAGACGCAGATCACATCACTCGATTATTCTTCGTTCGTTGGACGGATTGCAGTAGGCCGTGTATATCGCGGAACGATCAAAGAAAATATGCCGGTGTCGCTCGTGAAGCGCGACGGTTCGATCAATAAAATGCGCATCAAGGAATTATTTGTGTTTGATGGCCTGGGAAGAAAGAAAGTAGAAATGGTTGAGGCCGGAGATATCGTGGCATTGACGGGAATTGAAGGTTTCGATATCGGCGACACCATTGCCGATTTTGAAAACCCGGAAGGATTGCCCGCGATCAACATCGACGAGCCTACGATGAGCATGTTGTTTACGATCAATACTTCACCGTTTTTCGGGAAAGAAGGAAAATTCGTTACATCACGTCACCTTCGCGATCGTTTGTGGCGCGAACTTGAAAAGAACCTTGCGCTGAAGGTTGAAGAAACAGACAGCCCCGATTCGTACCTCGTGTACGGGCGCGGGATCCTGCACTTGTCGATCCTGATCGAGACTATGCGTCGCGAAGGATATGAATTGCAGGTAGGCCAGCCGCAGGTTATCCAGAAAGAAATTGATGGCGTAAAGCACGAACCGATCGAAGTACTGAGCGTAGACGTTCCTGAAGAATCTTCCGGAAAAGTAATTGAGCTTGTGAGCCAGAAACGCGGCGAGATGCTGGTGATGGAGCCGAAAGGCGATCTGATCCACATGGAATTTGATATTCCTGCACGCGGGTTGATCGGTTTGCGGAACAACGTACTTACTGCAACAGCCGGTGAAGCAATTATGGCGCACCGTTTCAAAGCATACGAACCGTGGAAAGGCCCGATACCGGGACGCATTGCCGGAGTTCTTGTGGCAAAAGAAAAAGGTGTAGCTGTTGCTTATTCGATCGACAAACTCCAGGACCGCGGATCATTCTTTATCGCACCGGGAGATGAAATTTACGGCGGACAAGTAATTGGTGAGCACATTCGTCCCGATGACCTGGTGATTAACCTGGTTACTGAAAAGAAACTGACCAACATGCGTGCATCCGGAAGCGACGTTAAGGTGAGCATTGCTCCGCCGATCCGTCACTCGCTGGAAGAAGCGATGGAATACATTCAGGGCGACGAGTACGTTGAAGTAACTCCGCTTTCTATCCGTTTGAGAAAAATTCACCTGGATGTGAATGAGCGTGAGCGTTTGAAGAAGAAGATGGCTGCTGAGTAAACGGTTCGCCGTTAAAAAAGTTCACCGTTAAATAGTTTGTCCCGGATGCGTTGCCTCCGGGATTTTTTTGTGCCTGCCGGTGAGGTGCTTTGTGTTTCCCGATAGACGCCATTCGACAAGCTCATGGCAGGCGCCACCACGAGTGCGCAAAGTTTTATGGTTTAGGGAGCAAAAACCGCAAAGGAATCGCTGCGCGATTCGTGTTAACCAGTGATTCTTAAATGGTACACGGAATACGCGGAAGCCACAGAATCTCACGGAAGGTAAAATCTCACGATCTGTGGGGTTCCGTGTGTTCTGTGTATTCCGTGTACCATTAATCAATACAAATCGCGAAGCGATTAAATCCGCAGCAATCCGCCTGATCCGCGCCGTGAGCGTAGCGAACGGTCCGCGTTCCTATTAAGCAACACAAATCGCACACTCGGATCCAAAACAACACACACTCATCCATCAGGTAAGCGGTGAACATCCTTCAAAACAAAAACGGGGACTGAAAAATTTCAGTCCCCGTTTACTTTTATAACGTATCTGGTTACGACGCCGGTGCTGCTTCAGGCTGTGCCATTGCACGCAACGATTTTGCGCTTTCGAGCATGCGGTCTACATCTTCTTTCTTGAACATGTTTTCTGCGTTCGTATTATTGTCGCGTACATAATAAGTGTCGCCCCCGATTTTGATCACCGTATAAAAGTGGAACATGGACAACTCGCCGAACTTGGTTTCCCAAACCAGCGTTGTAGCATCGTTCACGGTGAATGTGCTCGCGCCGGCATCCTGCGCTTCGATCAGGCTTTTCTGTTTTGCAATATCTGCTTCTTCGGTTCCGGCTGTGTTCACCAGGAGGTCGAAGTTGTTTCCGATCCTTAACTGGATTCCGCCCGGCGTTTCCAGGGAATCAAGAACTCCGTTGGTTGAATCGGGAAGATTAATTTTTACCGGGTGCCCCAGTTTGGTGAGATCAACGGCAACCATTCCTTTCGGGATTACCTCTTCCGGTGTTGCCGGTTTGTCGGAACAGGCCGTCCACATCAGGGGTAAAGCCAAAGCTGCAAGTACAAAAAGTTTTTTCATGAGTTTTCTTTTTTGATCCAGCCTTTACGCCGGGGTATGTGATTCACCTGGTGGGCCTGCTGATTGTGCCGGCTTCAGGCAAATATACAATTTCACATGTATTGAAAAAGCATTGTTGTCCCGGGGCATTGATCCATGCCGGGAGGATAGCATAAAAAAGCCCCGCGGGTTACCGCGGGGTTTTTCTCGTAAGAGAAAGAAAAATTACTTCTTCTTTTTCTTAGCTGCTTTCTTCTTGCCACCTTTTTTAGGAGCTGACTTTTTCTTAGCTGCTTTCTTAGCTGCTTTTTTCTTAGCAGGCTTAGCTGCTTTTTTGGTTGCTTTCTTTGCCATGGTTTTATAAGGTTTTGAAACTTATTTGCGACGAAGTAATAAAAAATTTGTACACGAAAAAAATTATCAACATTCATGTTTTCAACATGTTTTTGTTAATAATGATGATTAGCTTCCTCCACATGCACAATTTGCGATCAAAAACATTTTCATCATGAGCATACAATTTCGTCGTTGATTTTTTTTTGATGAATCGCTGAGTTCCTTTATTCATCAATGTTTCAGCGATGTGCATTCAATTATTTTTTTGAATTGCGCGCGCGTTTCTCCGCACATTATTCCTCATTTCTTCCGCCATCGCGCCATGAAAAATCCGTCACCAAGATTTTTATCAATTCCGGTTCTTTTTTGTTCTTCAAGCTCCCATTCGCCCGACTTAAGCGCCGAAAACCATGTTGCCTGCTCTTCTCCTTCGGATGGAAACACACTGCAGGTTGAATACACAAGCGTTCCTCCGGTCTTCACCATCACGGAATACTGTTCAAGTATGTGCTTTTGCAATTCATGCAAACGCGTAAGGTCTTCTTCATCCATTCGCCACTTTGCATCGGGATTGCGCCGCAACACACCGGAGCCCGTGCAGGGAACATCCAGCAAAACAATATCTGCTTTGCCCGCGTACGACTTAATGATATCCTCCGAAGTGATCTCTTTCGTTTCAACGATATCTGTTTTTGCTTTCGAGCATCGTTCGCGGAGTGTTTTGAGTTTGCCGCCCTGCGTATCGAGCGCATGGATCTTTCCTGAGTTCTTCATCAGGCTGGCGAGATGCAATGTTTTTCCTCCGGCTCCCGCGCATGCGTCGATCACCACCATGCCCGACTTTACTTTACAGAACAATGCGGTCTCCTGCGATGAACGGTCCTGGACTTCGAAAAGTCCGTCGTTGTATGCTTTTAATGCAAACACGTTCCTGAATTCGCCGAGCAGTAACGCTCCGGGCAAATCTTCCACTTCATGCACGTCAATACCTTCTTCGTTCAATTGACGTGCAAGATCGCCCGCGCTGATCAACGCAGTGTTCGTGCGAAGGAACACCCGCGGCTCCATGTTCAGGAAGTGAATGGTTTCTTCCCACTTCGCTTCGCCAAGTTCTTTCACGCCGGTTTCGTCCAGCCAGTCGCTGAGCGATTCGCGAATTTTCCGGACGCGTAAATATTTCCGGAGTTTATCTTCCAGCTGAACGTTCACCTGGCCGCCCGGAACAAAAGGACTTGCCGGTTTGCCCTGATAAAGATCGATCCACATCTGGTAAGCATCAACGAGCCGTTCGGCATCTGCCGGAAAAAGTACTTCACCCAAACGAATCGCTGAAGTGAGCGGACGCCAGAAACGAATCAATCCGTAAAATACTTTGGCAGTTTCGCGCCGTACGATCTCATCCGTCACTTTATTTACCCGGAAGAGGTTGTTGAGGATAAGATCTGCGCGGTCGTTGCCCTGCATGAGGAACGATAAAGCATCAAACACCAATCGCGTTACCGCGTCTTTTCTTTTTCCTGGACCCATAGTGTAAATGTACGATGTACGATGTACCCTTTGGGGGTTTGCGCCTGCGGCAGCAAGGAATTTTCTTTTTTCTCCCTTTCACTTCGCTCAAGGGACATGCGACTCCTCCGGAGTCGAAACGCCGTTGCATTGCAAAACATTTATGACCCTGGAAGGATCACATGTCCCTTGAACGAAGTGAAAGGGTTTTTAAAAATTCCTTGCTGCCGGCAGGCGATAAATCCAACATCGCCTGTAGTCTCCAATCGCGATGATGGCCGTTAATTCCGTACTTTTGTACTACGATAACGGCGACGATGATTCATTACACGACAGAGGTTGAAATTGCAGGGATAATCATTCGCGATCCGATTACCTCCCTGACCAATCTTGCGATTTTTGGTTTCGGATTTGCCTTCTTCCGCCGTTTGCATAAACGTGGACTCTCGGCCCCGCACAAAAACTGGAAGTACTTTTTTCTGCTCCTCGGCATTTCATCACTTATCGGTGTGATCGTGCATGGCTTGTCCTATTACACCACACCACAGGTTCATTTCAATATCTGGTGGGTCATGTCCATTGTTCAGGGTGCCGGAGTATCCTTCGCGCAGTTTGGAGTGGGATCGAATATTTTTCACCGGAACAAAGCTGCGGTTGCCGCGTTCGTCATCGCGCAGTTCCTGGCGTTTGCCATATCCATGTACGCGGCGGAATCTTTTGCGATGGCAAAAATTCACATCGCGGTAGGACTCATTCCGATCATGATCTATTACATTTTCCAGGGAATGAAAGCGCACAAGGCAGAGATCCTCGTGGCTACCGGAATTGGTGTTTCTGCTTTTACCGCGGTGATCCACGGTTTGAAAATTTCCGTAAGCCAGTGGTTCAACTACAACGACATTTCTCATGTCCTGATCGTAGTGAGCCTGGTGCTCATGTACCGCGGCGTGAACGAAGGCCTGGTGGAAAACAACCCGGCTACTTCTGAATCATAA
>DATHKF010000024.1:0-12396 GCA_035489505.1 Bacteroidia bacterium
GTAGCTGTGTTGTAACGGAAAATATTACTGTTCTGAACAGAGAGCAGGAGTCCGTTGTTACCAATGGCGACTTCGTTGTCGGTAGGTGTTCCGTTGTTAAATGCATTGGCCGTGAAATTACTTCCCACAACAGGTGCAGGTAAAGTCACAGCAGAGCGCTGGTTGGACGTTGTACTTTGCTTATCGTGGTACTTGTCGAACAAGCTGTCCTTGATCACAGCGAGGCCTGTAGGTTCCTGTGCCGGTTGTTCAACACGGCGTACAGAAACATTCGGGTCCGGATGTTCTCTTCCATCGTTCACTCCGCCTAACGGAATTTTGAATGATGAGCTTGCAGGATGTTGCGCTGCGAGTGGCGCTGATACAACTACAGCAATAGCGATCAGCAGGGTAGATATTGGGTGCATGATTCCAAGTTACGAAAAAATGCGGCAGGGAGACTTGCGGTAGTTTAATTTACCACGGCGGCAACGGGAAACACTTGCATTAATTCAATTTACCACGGCGACACGGCGAAAAAATTAAATGCTTCCCGCGCGGCACAGCGAACGGAGCAAATCGCTTCGCGATTTAACGGTAACCATAGCTTATTTGTAAAATGATATCACGCAGTAATATTCCCTGCCGCCGTGACGCGCGGGTTACGGTAAACAATAACGAGCGCCGTGTCGCCGTGGTAAAAAATAAACCAAAAATTGTTTAACGAAGGGGCCCTGCCGTTATTCCCCGAAGGCGCTCACAGGTATATCATTCATACACCTGAAATGCCCTTGCGGACATTTGGCGTAACCAATTTTCGAACAGGGACGACAGTAAAGGTTTTTCACTTCTATGATGCGCGAACCTTCTGCCGGCAGGTATGGATACATCCCGAATTCGGGCACGGTATTTCCCCAGACCGAATAAATTTTCTTTTTGAAAGCTGCTGCGATGTGCATCATACCTGTATCATGTGTGATCACGAGATCCGCTTGCTGAATCAGCGACGCCGATTGATCGAGATTGTATTGCCCGCAGGTATTTACAACGAGATCGCCGCATGCTTTGGCAATGGCTTCACCTTTTGCCGCTTCTGCTTTGCCACCCAAAACAACAACGGGTTTCTGAAGGCGGTTGATGACTTCAATTATTTTTTCAACCGGCATTTCCTTGGTGGCAAACTTCGCCCCGGCTGTAAGGGCAATGTATCCGCGCTGATGTGTTGCAGGCAATGAAGCCGTGTTCACCGTATTTTTTTCTGTGATAAAATAATCGAGCCCTTTGCCGTCGTTTTTCACACCCAGTTCTTCGACGGCTTTGAAATAACGATCAACGATGTGCACGTCAGGCATAACATCTGCATGCAGGTTAACCTGTATCCACTTCCGCACATTCAGTTTAGGAAACGATGCTGAAGCGGTTTTACAAATGCGTTTCACCTGCAACGAACGGAGATTGTTGTGCAGGTCGGCGACGAAATCAAATTTTTCGCGATGAAGAACATCTGCCACTTCTTCCACTTTCGATTTGATCATGATCACATTGTGCACATGCGGGTTGTTCCGGTAAAGATCTGCGAACACGTCTTTGGTGATCACGTGTACTTCGGCATTCAGTTGTTCGTGCAGGCAACGGATCACGGGCGACGTGAGGACGATGTCGCCAATGGAACTGAACCGGATGACCAGGATCTTTTTTTGCATCTGCACAAAAGTACTAAACTAAAAAAGCGTTCTTCCCCTTTCCGATAACAATCGGGAATGGGAAAGAACGCCTTTTGAATTTCATCAATGGTTATTTCGGCTCCAGGTGATACTCGAGGCGGGTACCGTTGCCGTCGCGGACATGATACCAGAATTCCTTGTTGGTGAGACGAAGAATGTGCCATACCTCCAGCGTAGACGGACTATTACTGGTTGTTACCTTCGAAAGGTCTTCCTTATCGGTGGCCCATGTCCAGGTTCCATTCTCAGTGCCTGTTGTGTGAAAGAAATTCTCCGTTGCAGTCAAAGTCCATGTTCCCTTCTTATCCATGACCAACAATTCCGACTCAATCAGGCTTCGATAAGCAGACGTTCTGTCCACATCATCTTCGTAGTACGACTCAACGACCCACTCTCCATCCAACCGCATTTTCTTGGTCAGCACAGTAAACGCAGGACCATCGTCATACTTTTTACAGGCCGGAAGAACGAAACCACCAACGAGAATGGCGATGACTGCGATTGCGATAAATTTTTTCATGGTGTATTTTTTGACTGAAATTGCCAATGATTTTTGCGGATCATGCTAAGATAATAAAATCATGGTCATCGTACAGATACACGGCATGAGCAGCACATCTGTTTAAGTTCAGCCGCAGATCGCGCAGATGCGAAACCTGCTAAAAATTTTAAAATGATTTAATTTCTGCTAATCGATCCGCCGCGGCGGATCATTAAATCATTTAGAAATTGCGCATCACTCTGATCTGCGTCCTGAGCCTGTCGAAGGGCTGCGGCAAAAAAAATATTCCGGAAACAGAAAACGAGCGACAAATGCCGCTCGTTTTCTGTATAAACTGAATGAAGACTATTTAGGCTCCAGAGTCCACTTGATATCAGTGTTCGAAGAACCTGAAGACTGTGTTCCCAAATCGTGCAGGATGATTTCTTTGCCTTTCAACTGGTAAAGATCATACACCATAGTAGGACGATCAGAACCTGTGAAAGTAGAAGTTGAACTGCCTGTAGTTGTTTCAGTGATGTAAATGATAATCTGTGACTTGTTCTTCATGTCACCAACACCGCTGGTAAAGTTCCAGTTGCCTTTGTTGTTAGTGATAACAGCCGAACTTCCGTTGTTATCTGTATATACGCTGCTGAATGTTCCGTCTTTTTCAAACGTCATTTCAGAATTGTACTTGTCAGTTGTAGTAGCCGAACCCGCAGAAGAAGTCGTAACTGTAGTTTCAACGTTTCCGTCATAAGTGATGGTGCTGTTGAAGGTAGTGTTTGCGAATACTTCGCTGTGCGTTCCTTCGCCTTTTGTCATTTTCCATTCACCAGCAACGCGGGCTTTGCGTGACTTCAATGAAAGAAACGGGTCACCTTCCCCTTTTTTACATCCTGTGAAGGATACTGCAGAGATAACCAGAGCTACTAATGTGATCTTTGATAAGGTCTTCATTGTTTTTCTTTTGTTTGGGTTAAAATTTATGAGGAGCAAAGGTAAGAAAAGGTGTCAGCCAATAGTTACATAATATTTGGCCAAAATCAGATAGAGGGAAAACTGTCGAAAACAGCGTAAATTCGCGTATGATTCTTACAGATACGCACGCCCACCTGTATTCCACCAAATTCGGTCAGGACGAGCAGGAAATGGTGGAAAGGGCGCTGAATTCGGGAATTTCGCGAATATTCTTGCCGGCTATCGACTCAGAAACCCACGAGGCCCAGGATATTTTACAGGCCAAATATCCGCAGCAACTGTTTTCCATGATGGGGTTGCACCCCTGTTCGGTGGAGCCCGGTACTATCGACCGGGAACTGGAGGAAATCAGAAAGAGGCTGGACACCGGAAAATACATCGCGGTTGGTGAAATAGGAATTGACCTGTATTGGGATAAGGCACATGCGCAATTGCAGAAGGATGTTTTTGCGAAACAGATTGACTGGGCGCTGGAAATGGATTTGCCCATTGCCATTCATTCGCGAAGTGCATTCAACGAGTGCTATGAAATTGTGAAACAGAAACAGGATGGCCGCCTGCGTGGAGTTTTCCATTGTTTTTCCGATGGCATGGATGAAGCACAGAAAGTGATTGATGCCGGGTTCTTCATGGGCATTGGTGGTGTCGTAACGTTTAAAAACTCCGGACTGGATAAAGTGGTTGAAGCTTTCGGGATAGAACACATGGTTCTTGAAACCGATGCGCCTTATCTTGCACCGGTGCCTCATCGCGGACAACGCAATGAAAGCAGTTACATCATTCACGTTGCAAAAAAAATTGCGGAGATCAAATCAATCACGGTTGAAGAAGTCGCCCGGGTAACAACAGAAAATTCCAGAACTTTATTCCGCACCTGATATGGCGAAACGTCCTTCCATCCTGCTCATTTATACCGGTGGAACCATTGGTATGATCCGCGACCCGAAGTCGGGACAATTGAAGCCATTTAATTTTCTGCGCCTGCTCGACGAAATTCCTGAACTGTCGAAATTCAACATCAACATTCAGTCGCATAGTTTTCGTGAGCCCATTGATTCCTCCGATATGCAACCGGAAACCTGGGTGGAGCTCGCACACCTGGTTGAGCAGGAATACAGAAACTACGACGGCTTTGTGATCCTGCACGGTTCCGATACCATGGCGTACACGGCATCTGCACTGAGTTTCATGCTTGAAAACCTGGCGAAGCCTGTTGTACTTACCGGTTCGCAATTGCCTATTGGCACAATCCGCACCGACGGAAAAGAAAACCTGATCACCGCTATTGAAATTGCTGCCGCTCAAATAAAAGGTAAGGCCATCGTTCCGGAAGTCTGCGTGTATTTCGAATACAGGCTGTACCGTGGCAACCGCACCAATAAATTCAATGCCGAACATTTCCGTGCGTTTCATTCGCCCAACTACCCGTTACTTGCCGAAGCGGGTGTGCACATCAACTATAACACACCGAAGATTGCGCATGTGCCGTCGAAAAAACTGAAGATCCATACGTTGCTCGACAAGCAGGTTGCGATTTTAAAAATGTTCCCGGGCATTACCGCGGAAGTTGTGCACGCGATACTGAATGCAAAAGGAATCCGTGCGATCGTCCTGGAAACGTATGGCTCCGGAAATGTGACCACAGAAAAATGGTTCATTGCTGCGCTGGAGCAAGCGATCAAAAACGGAAAAATAATTCTGAATATCACGCAGTGCGCTGCAGGGCGTGTGGAACAAGGCCGTTACCAGACCAGTGCGGGACTGGCTAAAATAGGTGTGGTTGGCGGCGCAGACATGACAACAGAAGCAGCGATCACCAAACTCATGTTCCTTCTCGGTTCAGGTTCGGGCACGGCTTCAATAAAAAAACAACTCAGCATTTCATTGCGGGGCGAACTTACTCCGGCATAAAGTTGCGGATTCACTTCTTGCGGATCCGGTTTATAGTTCTATTTTTATTCAGGTAAAAAAAACCAGTACGCATTTTCATGAAACGCGCTGAACATCCTACAGCTACCTTCGAATTCAACAATAGTATTCTTTTGGTTACTGTCAGGGAAGACGTTGAACTGACTGCAGATGATGTACGCGTACATCACGAGATCGGCCAAACGCTTACCGGTGGAGTTCCGCATTGTGCGTTGTTCAGGGGGTCTGCCAATTCTTCCGCCACCAAAGACGCCATGAAGTATTCTGCGTATAACATTCCTCCAGGCAGAAAAGCAGAAGCCATCCTGGTCACTTCACTGGCCATCCGGTTGATCGGCAATTTTTTCGTGCGGTTCTATAAACCAAATATTCCGATCAAACTTTTCGATAACGAAGCCGATGCCCTGAACTGGTTACAGGTTCAACTCGAGGCGCACACCATTGACAAATAAAAAAGCCCTCCGTGAGGAAGGCTTTGTCTTATCTGATCTTAAGGAATTGTGCTTTCAGTTTTCACTTCTGGTACTTTTCCTTTTTAACAGGTAAGTCTGTCAACATAGATTCAATTCGTGTGCCAAAACGGTAATCACTGAATGACAAGTGGTTTTCTTCAAATCTCTTTTGGCATGTTGTGGTTAATCGTACACAGTTCGGGAATGAAACACCTGACGCGGTCATTCCACTCCTGCTGATTCCACCGCAAATTTTCATGGCACGTTTTTTCGATACACTTCATTGAACCAATACAACTACGCATGAGTGGGTTTGGAATACTAGGGGCCTTGTTTGTATCCGTTTTAATTACGCTGTTGTTCTCAAGGACATTTGCTCACCGCGGTCCGATCAAGGGAATGCTACTCTTTTTTCTCGTTGTGTTTATGGCCGCATGGGCCAGCCAACTCTGGCTGCGCCCGGTAGGACCAACTGCTCTTGGTGTGGCGTGGGCGCCGTTTACCTTCGTCGCATTCCTTATTGCCATTTTGCTGGTAGCCGCATCCTCAGCCGCAGGAAAAACAAGACCCAAAACAGACCCGGAAAATTTAACACCCGAAGAAGCCGCGCCTTTGTTTGCAATTGGTTTGTTTTTCTGGATCCTCCTGCTCGTTTTCCTGGCGGCAATCCTGCTGGGGTATTACAGTCAGCCCGACCCGGAAATTCTCGCGGTCTGAGTATAACCGAATACAGAACCATCGATGTATGTCGAAGCGCAATTATTATCTCGTCAACAGTATTACCCTTTACCGGTTGCTTGCCGCGCCCGTACTCGTGCTGCTTGTGTTCCTCGATCAATACGACATATTCAAGTGGATGCTCGCCATCAGTTTTTGCACCGATGCCATCGACGGTTATCTCGCGCGCAAATTAAAAGTAACGAGCAGCGTTGGAGCCAAACTGGATTCGATTGCCGACCTGCTCACTTTGATCGCAGCGCTGATTGCGGTGTACGTGTTCAAACCTGAATTCGTGGAGCGGCACCAGGCTATAATTATAAGTATGGTGGTGTTGCTGATCGTGCAGCATGTGCTGGCGATCTGGAAGTACAAACGCGTTTCCAGTTTCCATACTTACCTCGCCAAAGTGGCTATGTTTTTCCAGGGCTGTTTCCTGATCCTGTTGTTCCTTCTCCCGGAGCCGGCCTATTGGCTGTTCTATCCTGCTGCAGCGATTACGCTGCTGGATCTCGCCGAGGAAATTGTTCTCGTGCTTATTCTTCCCAAATGGGAAAGCAATGTGAAGGGGATTTATTGGGTTTTGAAGCGGAAGAAGGGGTCGGTGTAAAAACAAAATCCCCGCTTTTTCAAGCGGGGACTCGCATCTGATTCATTTGCGGAGACGATGAGATTCGAACTCATGATACGGTTTCCCGTATACACACTTTCCAGGCGTGCTCCTTCAACCACTCGGACACGTCTCCAATCAAAGTGGGGCGCAAATATAGGAAAGAGTTGGAATTTTCGGTTAGTGCCTAAGCAGGAAACGGTTGAAACCGTTAAGCTACTGAGCTACTGCCATTGCCGGGGGGGTAAGCCCCTAGCAATGGCAGTCCATACTCACGCAACCGCTTCAGCGGTTTTCAGAAACACGCAACAGTTAACGCCTGTTTTTTCATCCTGCAATCAGCACCTTCACCGTCTGCGCCATTTTGCCTGATGTCACGCGGATGAAATACGCACCCGTTACTTTTACTCCGCGACTGTTGGTGCCGTTCCACTGCACCGTATGAGAACCCGCAATTTGCTCTTCGTGCAACACTTCGCACACGCGTTGCCCCAACGGGTTGAACACTTCAATCAGCACATCACTTCCCTGCGTGAGCGTATAACTGATCTGCACATTTTCTGTCGAAGGATTCGGGAATGCGCTGATAGGAGAAATCGTGTTGCTTCCGGGTAACTCGCCTGAAGAAGTAATGGACGGATCGGCTGCGGGAGATTTCCAGTATCCTCGACCGTGTGTGCCAACGCGCACAGAACTGTCCGGCGTGTAATAATGCAAATCCTGGACACGCACATTGGGCAAATTGGTGTTGTACGCTGACCACGCAAATCCGCCACCGGTGGTGAGATAAACGCCGAGATCGCAACCCACGTAGACGTGCGCGCTGTTGTGCGGACTTACCGCAACTGTGTTTGCCGGTATCGCAGGAAAATCTGCTGTGACGTTGAACCAGGTATTTCCTGTGTCGATCGATTTCCAGAGCTGCGAACCCGGTGTGTACGTAGAGCGCGTGAGATACACGACTCCGGAATTGTTCGGATCAGTTCCCATGTCGGTGATCTTATTGCCGGGCTCATTGAGCAAAGTCCATGTTGTACCTGCGTCATTGGAACGGTACAAGGTTGAATTCTGCAATTCCGGATCGCTGCAGCAATACATGATGCTGGGATTTGCGCGATCGAATTCGAACAGAATCATATACGGCGCATTGAGAACTGGAAGCCATGTTGCACCGGAATCAATGGAACGGTAAACCGAATTATCGTCGGCAGTAAAAAGCGTCAACGGATTGGTTGGATGTTGTGTCAATGGTGTGATAAACCAGGTACTATTTAAAATTCCATTGTTGATACTGTCCCAACTCAATCCACCGTTGCGGCTTTTCATGCGGCCCGCAAACAGTTCGGTGGTGTACCAGGTGTTTGCATCCGAATGATCAACGTTCACCGCAAATCCATCACCGTGCCAGAACTGCGTCCACCAATTCGAACTGCCGATATTGTAATTGTACCAGATTCCGTTATCCTGTGTTCCTCCAATGGCCAGGTTTGGATTTGTTGCCGATGAAGCAACGTAATAAAACTGTGTTGTGACCACACCGTTATTCATGATGAACCACGTGAGGCCAGCATTCGAAGAATAATGTATTCCACCATCATTGAATGCCCACACCTGCTGGTTATTGTGCGGAGAAAAACCAAAGCTGTGCTGATCGGGATGCATCCACGGTGGATTGGTCGTTGGCACGTAATCGGAATAGTCCCAGTTTTGTCCGCCATCCGTTGAAGCGTAGAGATAAATTCCACCAGCGAAAACGAGATTGGTATCGGAAGGTGAAACCGCTGTGATATTATCGTACCAACCCTGGCAGGTATTGTCGAACGGTGCGGGATAGCAATAGAAATCATAACCACTCGTAGGCAGTTGCGTCCACGAATTTCCACCGTCAGATGTTTTGTAAAATCCTTCCAGCCGGCCGAAGTCCGGATCAGAATACGGTTGTGAAATCCCCATGTACAAAACGTTGGGAAAGCCGTCGCAAATAGCGAGTGATGTAAAACCAAATCCTGTTGGTGCGGGCAATCCGTTCGTGAGTGATTGCCATGTGATTCCGTTGTCAATTGAACGAACTATTCCACCGGGAAGCGACGGATAATTTTGCGCAGCCGCATAAATAATGTTCGGGCTTTGTTTGTTGATGACGATGGCCGTGGCCACAAAACCGCTGAGTGCTTGTATCCAGTTCACGCCGCCATCGATGGAGCGGAAAATGCCGTAGGTTGTTGCCGCGTACACATTGTTTGTGTTCAACGGATCCCAGGCAAAACCAAGACTGGCGAAGTTGATGGAGTCGGGCACCGTAAGACTTGTAGGATTCCAGGTCACGCCTCCATCAGTCGAACGCAAAATTCCAACGCCCGCCGCAAACCATGTGCTGAACAAATAGCCTTCACCTGTACCAATCAGCATCACTGCCGGATTTTGCGGATCGATGGCCACTGCACCAATGGCAATGGACGGAAGATTATCGGTCATTGGTTGCCACGTAAGACCAAGATCCGCAGTGCGCCACAAACCACCGGATGCAGATCCTGCCCACACCACCTGGCTGTTGAACGGATCGAATGCGTGCGAGATCATTCGTCCCGCCTGATTAAACGGGCCACAGTTCTGCCAGTTGGCAACAGCCGCTGTTTGCGGAGTATTCATCTGTCGCGACTGTGCTTCCTGGTATGCATTCCATCTCGCATACTCTGGATTTGTGATGGATGAATCTTCACACACTTTCTGAAACCACCGCGCACGTTTTTCTGCGTTTTTATTTTCGTGCGGACGACGGTCCTGGGCAGACGACGTAAGCGCGAAACACATGCTGAAAATAAGAAGGGTGATTTTGCTGCGGTTCATCTGCAAGAAAGATTAGGCTTGTTGCGAATAATTATTTCTGATTCCACGTATCAAACATCAAATTCCCTTCCTTATCCCACGACCGGTGCCGAACCTGATCCCCTTTCTCGTAGGAACTCTCCCAATACAATTTACCATTCTCGTAAAACGATTGCTCCGTCCCTTCGTGAATTCCATTGACGTAATTTGATTTCAGTTTTACCGTTCCGTCTTCGTAATAATGAATCCATTCGCCGTTTTGTTTTCCGTCGGAGTACGTGCCCACGTACATCAAGGCTCCGCTCAAATAAAACCCTCGGTCTTCTCCGTGCGCAACTCCTTTGACATAATGCTGGCGATACGCAACCTGTCCGTTGTGGTGAAACACAGTACACGGTCCGTGAAATAATCCATCCACGAAATTATTGGAATACGCCTGCTGTCCGTTCACGAAATAATTGATCCAGGTGCCGGTAAATTTCCCTTTCGGATTTCCGCTGCCCGGGTGCGGTACGTGTATACGCCGGGGGACAAACAGGAGTGAATCATGCAGCACCGTGTAGGGCGGATTCGACATGTACGTCAATACGATTGCGTACGAATTATCCAGCCGGCAATTGTCCTGGCAGGTTTGTCCGTTGCAAAAACCGAATTCTCCGTCGTCGTCATTCAGTTTTAATTCCTGCTTCACTTTGCTCAGTTCAACGCGCATGTTGACTTTGGAAATCATCGCTTCCCAATAGGAACGATCGTGCTCCTGCAAATGTCCAACACCGTTTGTCGTGCGGCCTTCTGCAATCAGTCTTCGCATACGTGCAGCTGCAGTATCGCGCACGGTTTGTGAAGTATCGGCGAGTTGCCCAATCAGCGATTGTTCTTCGTCGTAAGGAGGAGTGCCTGCTGAAAAACAGAAAATGGTGATGATCACCAGCACAGAACCTGTCAGCCAATTTCTCATGAAGTTGATATTAAATTGCCACTAAGGCGCTAAGAAACACAAAGTGATTGTATGAATTAAGAAAAGTTAGGCAAATTTTCTTAGCGCGGCTTAGTGTCTTTGTGCCTTCGCGGCAAAACTATAACACATTCTTACTTTTTAACAAGAAATTCCTGCAGGTGAGCAATGCGCCCACACTCACTGTGAAAGAAATCAAAGCCAGCACAGGTGTTACGCCCATGTTCGCCCACACACTTTGCGGAAGATGCTGTTCGATGTAAGAATCCACAATGGAAAAAGCGTTGAATGCAAAATGCGCGAGGATAGAAAGACGTAAAGAGCCCGACCAATAAAACAAATATCCGAGCGCAGCGCCGAGCATAAACCGCACGAGGAATCCCGACGCATCAAAATGCAGAAAGCTGAAGAAGGCTGCGGAGAGAATAATGGCCGCATGATGCTTCTTCACCCATTGGGTGAGCAGTTGCTGAATTCCTGCGCGAAAAAAAAGTTCTTCCGCAATTGCGGGTACCAAGGCATTGCACAGCAAACAGAGCAACAAGGCGCCCACGTCTGGCATGCTCATGATCCATGTGGAATAAGCATTCGAAATTTTTTCCTGCTCCAGCAACGAAGGATCCGAAATCAGTGATTGATTCAATGCGTAGATGTAATCAATAAAAAATACGGAAGCGAGTAAAGCAAAAGCCCCCAAGATCATGGGAAGCAAACGCACCGGTTTATTCAACCGGAAATAATGAAAACGTTCAGGCACTACGGCATTCGTGAAAATCAGGACCGGCAATATGAAAACCACGATGTTGCCAATTGCCTGGCTTGCTTTTCCCATCCACGACGGAGAGCCCGGTTCTGCCATGAGCCACGACAGCGTCTCAAACCTGGTGAGCAGCAGAAAAACACCTGTACACGCGAAATACAGCGCAATCAGCAGCCAAATTTGCATCGATGGCGACTGAAATAAGGCGGGTTGTGGTCTGGGTTGCTCCTGGTCTTCCAATACAGCGGTGATTTTGAGTAATTTTGTGCCGCAAAGTTAAAGGAATATCCCGCTTTGCCCTCCTCGGTTCCGCTTGGTCTGACAAACAGTTTCAATCGAAGCATCTGGTTAGACCGAACGAAACCGAGGGAGACAAGAAAAAAGCAATGGTCAAGATCGGCAACATAGAACTCCCTGATTTCCCGCTCCTCCTCGCCCCGATGGAAGACGTGAGTGATCCGCCGTTCCGTTACGTGTGCAAAAAACTCGGCGCCGATCTCATGTACACGGAATTTATTTCTTCCGAAGGATTGATCCGTGATGCCATCAAGAGCAGAAAGAAACTCGACATATTCGATTACGAACGCCCGGTGGGCATTCAGATCTTTGGTGGCGATGAAGAAGCGATGGCGCTCTCCGCAAAAATTGTAGATGCCGTTCAGCCCGATCTTCTCGATATCAATTTTGGTTGTCCCGTAAAAAAAGTGGTGTGCAAAGGCGCTGGCGCTGCTGTGCTGAAAGATATTGATCTCATGGTGCGGCTCACTGCGGCTGTGGTGAAATCGACCAACCTTCCTGTAACCGTGAAAACGCGTTTGGGCTGGGACGAGAAAACCAAAAACATCATGGAAGTTGCTGAGCGTTTGCAGGACGTAGGCATCAAAGCACTTTCGGTTCACGGGCGTACGCGCATGCAGATGTACAAAGGCAGCGCCGACTGGACATTGATTGGTGAAGTAAAAAATAATCCGCGCATCAA
>DATHKF010000025.1:0-4069 GCA_035489505.1 Bacteroidia bacterium
CGGAATTTTCTTCTTCGCGTGTCGATCCTTTCCTGCCGATTTTCATGATCTGGAATATCCAGCTCAATCCGTTGGCATGGAAAGATGCCGTCAACCAGGTGTACTCGCCAACCAATCTGACGGATTTTTTCCAGCTCGATAACGATGGCGTGGATTATCAATACAAAATGAGCACCGGATCGGCAGTAAATTTTACTTCGCCTGTAGCCGTCTCCTACGGAAATTCGACAACGATGAGTTCGAATTCCGCAGGTGTACTCGTGTACCAGATCGCAACGTACATCAGCAATCACCCCAACGATCCGGAGAATCCGCTGCTTCAGCAAATTTCAAACCTCTATCAGAACCGGAAATTTCTTTCACAGGCCATCAGCGGATTTAACATCGAACAGGTGCTGGCTTCATTCGTGGCGCAGGTAGGCGTTGAAAATCTTCTTGTGACACCTCAAAGGGACGGCATCACATCGCGTCTTACGCAGGCAGCCGGCGTTACACCCAACGACAACTGGTACGACTTTTCCTTCAACAGCATGGAGCCTATCGCCACAGGACTGATGGCACAAGGAAATTTCGGGCCGCTGCGTTCCGGCTTCATGGGAATTTCCAGTATCGAAATCGTTGATACGTTCGGGCAGCGCATGGATCTGTATACGCAAACTAAAAATGCGGATGGAACGCTGAACTGCATTACGTCTCATGCGATGTCGCCGCAACCAACAGACACGGCGAACCAGGGAAAAATTTATTTACCTCCGCGCATCCTCGCTCCTACCCGTCTCTGGTTTCAGTGGTTGTCTTCCACATTTGATCCGAGTGTTTCCGGGATCAATGCAGATTTTGTGGAGATGAATTCGCACCCGGCTACTTCACCGATCTGCGGATGGGTCATGCCGAATCACCTCGACAACAATTTATTTTTTTACAGATCAGACGGAAGTCCTATCGGAACGTTCGGCGTAGAACACACTGGAACGAGTGCACAGGTGGTGTACCGCACGCGTGCAGGCAACATTACCATTCCACCCACTCCGCAGCAGCAACAGCTGACGAATGATATTGGTGCACCGGGAACTCCAACCAACAATGTGAATCCGACCCTCGCGAATTACATGTGGTATCTCAATGGTCAGAGTGCACAGTATCTCCTGGATCTCATGGCCTCGATTCAGAACTCTGATCTTTTCATTAACCCGGCAAACTTTGCACAGAATGCTGCACTGGGTGTATTGGTCGGTCGGCCGCTTGCAATTACGCGCGCCATTGTAGGAATGGAAACCGCTGGCAATCTTCTTCCGCTCAGTCAGTCCGATGATACTGCTACGAGTCCGTTTCCGCAGGATGTAAACAACAACCGTTTCAATTACACCGACCGGATGAATTACAGCAGCGCGAACCTGGGCAACGTACAATTTCCATTGCGCCTGGGTAATCTCACGAACCTCGACGACGGATTGGTGGGTTATCTCATCGAAGGAACCGGAAGCAATCCGTACACCGGCGCTACGTTCTACACGCCTGCCGCAACAACAACGATGAACAGCGGAGTGGTGCAACCGATAGCGACGACGATTCAGCTTACATTAAACGCAGCGCCGATCAGTATCACGATGCTGGTTGATCCGCGTGCAGGTGTACATGCTACCACAGGTGTGTTGCCCGTGAATGAACTGAGCATTCCGCCGGATCAGTATGCAACAATCATGAGCAATCTCGCCGTAACGTTTACTACGCGGCCTATGCTGCAAATGGCGCAGGGACTTGTTGTTCCGCTTCCGAAAGAAAACGGTTATGCATGGTCGTGGATAACACCGGGAACACCGGCAGCGACTACAACACCGTTGACTGCAAATGCTGCCAATGAAACACCCGTGTACGGTTATTCACCTCAAACCATACAGGAAGGCTGGCTGGAACTCAATCCCGAACAAAATCCGTAATTGATTTATAAGACTACTCACGACATAACCCATGCAACCCGCTAAAGCCGATCAATACAAGAAGTTCCCGAAGCTAACCGCCACCACGGGAACTATTGCACTTACGGTAATCAATCCGGCTGCAAGCCTTGCGATAGTTTACATCGGTACCGTCGTGGTATTGAATGTGACCCTGAACAACCAGACCGGTTCAGATATAGTGATGCAAGGAAATTCCAACCTGGAGATTTACATGCCTTCGTATTTCACTACCGCTGAATTGCAGGCCATGACCATCGATACCCTTTCACAGGCAGGATGGGAATTCAGTGTCAATGCATCAGACGGTTCACTGATGTTGAAATGGACCAGCGATACCAATGATACATGGGCATCGGGAACGAACTTAACGTTCAACATCAACAACGTACTGAGCAGCGCTGCTCCCGATTCCGATTCGGTGCAGGTGAATTTCAACAACCTTGCAGGAAGCAATATTCCTTCACAGGATACCGTAACGCTTTTCCTGAACAGTCCTGTTGTGCCTGCGAATGTAAGTCTCGACAGCACGCTGGCCGTATCATCAGTGAATAATGGAAATGTGTATGTGTCTGCTTCTTCTGATCCGCTTACGAATGCATTGTACGTAAACCTGAAAAACACCGGGACCAATCCGTTGTACAACGGAGCTGCCATGTGGCAGGGCAACCCGCAGGTGATTGTAAGTTTTGTTTACGGCAATACGAGTGGCGCACTTGCCCCGGATGATAAATCATCGGCACCTGCGCAAGGTTCGGCGTGGAATATCAGTGCATCGGTGAACGTTGACCAGGCAGCAGGATGGACCGTACAGAATCCGGACATCGATGGTCAGAAGAAATCTCCGCAGTGGATACTTTCGCCCACGAATACGAACAAACAGATCATCGGTACCGATGCAGATGCCAACGTAACATTCGAATTCAACGACATTCTTTCATTCACTCCGCCGGGTGCAACACAAATGTACCTTCAGTTTACCGGGTTCACGCAGGATGAAAACACGCGGTACAACGATGAGATTTTCATCGTGAATATTGAAAAGGAAAATCCACCTAATCCGGGTGCGATAGGAATCTGGAGCACGAAGAATGAAGTTGTGGTTACGAGTCCTTCGCAAACCATTACCGTGCCGTTTACCTGGGAAATGTTTGGTGTGGCCAGCGTGAATCTCAGTTTCACTGTACCGGGAATGACTATACCCGATCAATCGTATACCTACGGTGCCGATCATGCTGCACTCAATTACGATACACAAAATCTCACCTTTTCGGGGCTGACCTCCAGCCAGAACCTGATCGTAGAATGTTCTGCGTATGCTGATAGCGGACGCACCGTTCTGCTGAACAAAGTGCAGTGGACTGTTCCGCTGAGTTTTCCTCCGCAGGTGACCAGTTTCACCGGTCAAATCGCAGGAACAACACCGGGACTGCAGTTGCAACTGTCGTGGACAACCGAAGGTGCAACCAGCGTACAAGGTTCATGGACCAACCAGGAGCTCAATGCCAATCCAACGCAAGCGGCAGTCATCACACCTTCTCTTGCATCACCTTTAAAATCGGTGTACTCGATCACCGCAACGAGCCCGGACGGAATTGTCAGCGCGCCAACGAATGTTGAGATCAGCTGGGGCTCTGTCTGCGGAAGCATAGGCGTGGGTACAGTACCAGGCGCAGTAGCGATCAGTCCGGACGGCAAACATGTATTTGTAGCCAACATTGAAGATCTTACCGTCTCGGTTATTGATACGTCTACTTTGCAACAGACCGCAGTTGTTACAGTGAACAACGATCCTCAATCGATCGCTGTTTCTCCTGACGGCAGGTACGTGTACGTAGCCGACTTCACCGGCGGGACCGTTTCGGTGATTGATACCACGCAATCGCCTATGACTGTAACTCAAACGATCACTATTACAGATGGTCCATATGCCATTGCCGTTTCTCCGGATGGAAAAACCGTGTGCACGGCCAATGAGCAAAATACCGTTTCAGTGATCGATACCACGCAGTCGCCAATGGCCATTGTGCAAAGTTTCCCATTGGAGAATCCCACAGGTTTGATATTTTCCCGCGATGGTCAGCGTCTTTTCATTCTCAGTGCGGGTAGTAATT
>DATHKF010000026.1:0-11086 GCA_035489505.1 Bacteroidia bacterium
ACCGAAGGACCGGTACAGGCCATGCATTTTTACCCGGCGGCGAATTTTCCATTACCGGTTTTAAAACAGACACTTTCCTGGTCACTGCTGGCGGATACGAATTCAAGCGCTTTTGTTTCAACGATTCCGTTTCACGACCAACCTATTCGTTACGCGTGGGATTATCCCTCAAAGAAAACCAGCTGAACCCGGTTACCATTTTTCCGGTGAAGGATCTCAAGACCATTAAACAGGACCGGGAAGGATTAGGCGTAACGCCAACACGCACAACGGAAGGATTAACCGATGCGGTAAGCAGTCCGCTTACATTTTTGTGGGAACGCTACAGTCGTGAAGGACGTTCGAAAGCGCTCGTTGCGGAAATGGAAAACGAAGACCGTAAGAATGCAGTGCTCAAGGATCTTTTCCGTACGTACAACCGTGCCGGTGTTATGGCATTGCCTGAAGCAGACTTCGATTCGTTTATATTATTCCTCAACATGCCGGAGGCTTACCTGAAAACGGCCAGCGATTACGAACTCGCGGTAACCATCAAACAGCGCTACGAACAGTTTATGCGGGCGCGGCAGATTCATAATAATCATCAGAAGTAAAAAGTAGGCGAGTTTAAGAAGTAGGCGAGTAGGCAAGTAAAGTAAGCTGGTCAGTCAATGACGGTTTTACTTGCCTACCCGCCTACTTTTTTTTACTGCCTACTTTATTTTCCTATCGTACCTTTGGCGCATGTGGCTCCGCAACTTTTCCGTTTTCCTGGTTTTGATTTCACTGGTTTCCTGCGGAGACGATACTACACGTCCTCCCAAAGCCGATTGTCCCGTGAAGGTGAATACACCTGTTGATTCGTCACGGAAAAATACAGAGCGGGCCACTGTGCTTCTTTCTCAGCGCAAAACAGCTTACGATGTTTTTGTCGGACGAAAAGGAGATTCGCTGTACTACTGTGAATACAAAGGAAGAGTGGAAATAGCAGATACGCTGGGAAAAAACCGCAGGTTCCTGTTCGACCTTGAAGCGGAATTCCTGATTGACGAGATTTTCATTCACCGCATCGACGACCAGCATTTTTTTGTGGTGTGGCAGGAAACAGATCACCTGGGCATCAATTCGAAATGGGCGCTGTACAAATTAGGAACTAAGAAGCCGGAGTGGATCAAATCGCATGGTGAGCCTGATCCGGGACAACCCGTGATCGATGGCGACTATGCATACGTTTCCACGCTGGGCATGATCGGAAAAATTGATATGCGCAATGGACAATATGCCTGGCAACACGATTCGCTGTATGATCCGATGAAGTTCAAGTACAAAACATTTGAACGTCCGCTCATTTATCCGACCCTGGTTTGCTTTTTCGATAAGCCGATCCGTGGCCGAAAGAGTAACCGCGATTCGATCTGGGTGAATGATGTGACGGGGAAGATTGGTAGATAATTTTGCCTTGGCTTTTTGCCACTAAGGCACCAAGACTCTAAGCAGCACAAAGGATTAAGGAATTAAAGTAGTGTTTGCTTCATGGCACCTTTTGGGAAGGATTTTTTTGCCACGAAGGCCCCAAGTCACACAAAGAAAGTAAAGCATTGCTTAGTGTTTCTTAGAGACTTCGGGTCTTAGTGGCAATTTTTACGACTTCCCAGCAAAAAAAATCTATCTTTGACCACCCAGGGCTATGGCACCAAGGCTTCTTTTCACTCCGCATCAGCTCAACATAACGATCAACCGCCTTTGCCACCAGTTGATCGAGATACACGACGATTTTTCCAACTCAGTGATCATTGGTTTGCAACCGAGAGGTGTTTTACTTGCACACCGCATCCATCAAACGCTTTCCGGAATTTTAAACAAGAAGGATATCCGCTTTGGAGAACTGGACGTAACGTTTTACCGCGACGATTTCCGGAAGAAAGATCTCGTGCCCAATAAAACTGTGATTGATTTTATCATTGAAGATAAAAACGTCGTGCTCATCGACGATGTACTTTATACCGGAAGAACAATCCGTTCAGGTCTCGACGCGATGATGGCTTTTGGCCGTCCCAAAGACGTAGAGTTGCTTGTACTGATCGATCGCCGTTTCAGCCGCAATCTTCCCATCCAGGCGAAGTATGTGGGCCGAACAGTGGATACCGTTTCATCGGAAAATGTAAAAGTAGATTGGAAGGAGACCGGTGGTGAAGACCATGTCTGGCTCATTACACAGGAAAAGGAATGACAAAACGATTAAGTGTAAATCATCTTCTGGGAATTCGCCAGGTACAAAAGGAAGACATCCAGCTCATCCTTGATACTGCAGTTCAATTCAAGGATGTGATCAATCGCCCGATCAAAAAAGTTCCTTCACTCCGCGACATTACCATTGCCAATCTTTTCTTCGAGAATTCAACCCGTACCCGCGTTTCATTTGAACTTGCCGAGAAACGTCTTTCTGCCGACACCGTGAATTTTTCAGCGTCAACTTCTTCCGTGAAGAAAGGTGAGACCCTGATCGATACCGTGAACAATATCCTGGCCATGAAAGTAGACATGGTGGTGATGCGGCATCCAAACCCGGGAGCCTGCATGTTTCTTTCGCGGCACATCAAAGCGAGCATCGTCAACGCCGGCGATGGGGCGCACGAACATCCGACCCAGGCTTTGCTCGATGCATTCTCGATCCGCGAAAAGCTGGGTGAGCTCGAAGGCAAAAAAGTGGCCATCGTGGGCGACGTGCTGCATTCGCGTGTGGCGCTTTCGAACATCTATCTCCTCAAAAAAATGGGAGCAGAAGTGATGGTCTGCGGACCGTCGACGCTGATCCCGCGATACATTTCATCGCTTGGTGTAAAAGTTGAACACGATATACGCAAAGCACTGAAATGGTGCGATGTAGCAAATATGCTCAGAATCCAGCTGGAGCGCCAGGATATCCGTTATTTTCCATCGCTGCGCGAGTACACGATGCAGTACGGACTGACGATGGACATCCTGAAGTCGCTCGACAAAGAGATCGTGATCATGCACCCGGGACCGATCAATCGCGGGGTTGAGATCACGAGCGAAGTGGCGGACTCGTCGCAGTCGATTATCCTCGAGCAAGTCGAGAATGGGGTGGCGGTGCGGATGGCGGTGTTGTATCTGCTGGCTTCGCGGACGGAAAATTAATTCCGGGTCATTGCTTTAAAGACGCATCAGGCGCTTCGCGTATACATCAGGCTCATATATAAAAGCAGATAAAATGATACAGCTTGATTCAAAATCCGGGCAGCAAAAAATAAGCGATCTGTTTGACCAGGGGGCGGGTATTTCCTTTTTCAACTTTATTAAAATTGTGGAAAAGGAACACCCTTTACCTAAATTTAAAGAGGCCTACTATACTTTTTCTTCCGGAACGGCAGATGCGTACACCGAAAAGATCCGCGAATATGATAATGCCTGTCTTCTCAGGGATTTTCTCATCAAAAGACTTGCTGAAGATTTTGTTCAAATGCATGCAAGGGAAGCAGCAGCCCCAACCAGTAAATATTGGGTTTTACCAGAAAATGAACTTGATTTTTCTATTGAATCACTCAACATACTAGACCGGAAAAATACGTACACAAGTAATTTCAAAGAGAAATTCTGCACCAGTGATATACTACCGCTATTGACAGGGTACATATTACATTGCATTTTGAAAAATACGGTTCAACACGGTTGGGAAATGAGGTACGCTGATAATCTATATCATGTTGAGTTGAGACCTTCCGCAGGCAGTAAAATGATCGCCCCGTGCGATTATATCAAAAGCTGTTTCTATTCAGGCTTTAAGTATGCGGAGTTATATCATTGTTTACAGTCAAATACTGTGGGTTTGTCGGAAAATTATAAACCATGGCGCAGGCAGTATTTATCGGACGTAAGTAATCCCTGACAACAACAAAATACGCTGTTCCGTCGAACGATAAGAAAACGCCTTTCAAACGAGAGTGTTTTCTTGTTCCGGTGGCACCTGGAAATTAGCCGGCTGTGGCATGGATTAAAGAGAACATTGTACTTGCGGATTTTGGGAATAACAACACACACTGATTTTTGTCAAAAAAAATCCTATTTTTGTTAGATATGAATCAGCCTTTCTCTGTTGAACGTGGCGACCGTTATACTCTTATCAAGGTAACGGCGGATAAATTGGACACTTTGGTTGCTCCCGCGCTGAAGTCTGAACTTGTGGTGTTGAATGCCGACGGTGTACGAAACCTGATCATTGATCTGGCTGAAACACGTTATTGTGATTCGTCCGGGTTGAGCTCAATTCTCGTTGCCAATCGCCTCTGCAAAAATGCAAACGGCACACTTGTGCTTTCTGGCCTGCAGGATCCGGTGAAAAAATTGATTGCAATTTCTCAACTTGACTCTATACTTAAAATTACTGTTGGCATTCCCGATGCAATAGATGCGATTGTTGCTGCGGATGTCGAAAATAACGCTGAATAAATTCCCACATGAAAAAACTTTACTTCGTAAGTATTCTTGCGCTTTCTTCATTTACACTTGGTGCGCAATGTGTAATTAACCAGGCCGTATTTTCCGGACCTACCGATTACCGGATCCTTCCGGATACCGTACAGAACCTGCCTTGGGCAACTGTTGGTGTCCCGTACACAACCGACCTCCAGTTTCACGTGCAGCCCGATACTTCGGTAACCACTCCGTTTCCGGCGACATTCGACATTACGGACATGACTATCGACAGTATCGTAGGCATGCCGGCAAACTTTTCTTATTCAACCAATCCTGCCAACGGTACTTTTCCCGGTGGAAGTTATGGTTGCGCCGGTGTTACCGGATTAGCAGTAGCCGGACAGGAACTCGGCGGTCCGTTAAGCAACGGAGTATATCCGGTTGTTATTCATTTTACAGCAAACGTGGATGTATTCGGTACACCAACTTATTTCCCTGCAACCAAAACAGGTTACAAAATCGTGATCCAGGCAGCGAATAACGTTCCTGCAATGGCTAACGTAAACTTTGCAGTGAACCAGAATGCACCGAATCCGTCGGACAAGCAAACAGACTTCAGCTTCACCAATCCTTCCAATGGAATGGTTCAGTTTACGCTGTACAATATTCTTGGAGAATCTGTAAAGCAAACGAGCATTTCTGCAGTGAAAGGTGAGAACCGTTTCACGTTGAATACTGCTGATCTTCCTTCGGGCGTTTACCTGTACACATTCCGCTCCGGCGCTTCAGTGGTTACGCGCAGAATGACCGTAGCTCACTAATGGCCTCACGGTTTGAACTGACGATACTCGGAACCAGTTCCGCAACACCTACTTCCAAACGATTTCCTACCGCTCAGCTACTGAATGTATCTGAGCGGCTTTTTTTGATCGATTGCGGAGAAGGTGCACAAATACAGCTGCGCCGCTACCGCGTGCGTTTTCAGCGGATCAATCAGATTTTCATCAGTCACCTGCACGGCGATCATTACCTCGGATTGATGGGATTGATCTCCTCGCTGCACCTGCTGGGCCGCCAGAAAAAGCTCGTGATTTTTCATCCGAAGGGATTGAAAGAGATCATCGACATTCAGCTGCAGATCACCGGAACTGTTTTGAATTACGAAATTGAATGGGTCGAGCTCAACACGAGCGAACCGGCTCAGATATATGAAGACAGCCAGGTTTCCGTGCACACGGTTATTCTTTATCACCGGATTCCGTGCTGTGGTTTTATTTTTCGTGAGAAAGAAAAACCACTTTCACTGATCAAAGAAAAACTCGCTGAACACGACGTTCCGCTTGCGGCGTACCACCAGCTGAAACGCGGTGAGAACGTTGTGCTTCCCGATGGACGGAAAATTATGTTCCGCGATGTGACCCGCGAACGCGAAATGCCACGGAGTTATGCGTACTGTTCAGACACCCGTTTCGATGCGCGCGTGGCTGAAGCCGTAAAGCATGTTGACCTGCTATACCACGAAGCAACATTCCTGCATGAATTGCTCGACCGCGCGGAGAAGACGGCGCATACGACAGCGCTGGAGGCCGGAAAGATCGCGGCCATGGCGCAGGTGGGAAAGCTCCTGATCGGCCATTATTCCGTGCGCTACACCGACCTCAATCCTTTGCGGGAAGAAGCTGGTTCACAGTTTCCTAACACGCACCTGGCCGAGGAAGGCATGACCATCCAGATTGGTTAACGGCCAACAGTTCAAAAAAACTGAGCGAAATCATTTGCACAATTCGAATGGAAATGTAATTTTGACCTGTTATTTAAATTTAGTCTAAATAAACATGGCCATACGTATTGCTCTGATCCACAATCATTTTCTGGTAAGAACTGGGATGAATAATCTCATTTCAACCAGTTCTGAGTTTGAATTGTGCGCGGAAGCCGAAAACCTGTCGGAAGTAGAGAAATTGAAAAAGCAGGATGTTGATGTGGTGGTTTTCAATTTCAAGGACATGGAAACCGGAATTGAGAACATGACGAAGTATTCTCAATTGTTTCCCGGCGCACGTTTTCTTTCCATTTCATACATGCCTTCTCGCTTCGAAGTAACAGAAGGATTGCGCAAAGGAATTACGAGCTTCCTGCTCACCGAGTGCGACATGGATGAAATCATTGAGTCGATTAAATCAACGGCCACCGGGGAGCAGTTCTTCTGCGGAAAAATCCTCAGCCAGGTGATGCAGTCGGCCGACGAAGCGCTTCCACCTTCAGAATACGTATGCGACGGAATCAAAATCTCCGGTCGCGAATCAGAAATTATCCGTCTCGTTGCAGAAGGATTGACGAACAAAGAAATTGCCGACAAATTATTCCTGAGCACGCATACGGTCACTACACACCGTAAAAACATCATGGCGAAGCTGGGAGTGAATAATACGGCTGGTCTTGTATTGTTTGCGATCCGCAACAATATCGTTACGCCGAATCACTTCCTGTTCAGCACGAACTAAGTGATATCAGGTGGTACCACCTGACGATTTCCAGTTTATTAATTTCCGGGTTCCGTTTTTTTGCGGCTGATCGTGCAGATTTGGTCAGCATGATTGCTTGTAGAGCAAAAAAAATACCACGGCGACACGGCGCATTGCTCATCTGTTTCCCGCAGCGGCACGGCGCGAAGCAAATCGCTTCGCGATTTAATGTGTTACCTGAAATTTGTCAGAGAAAGATATCATTAGTGATATTTTCCAGTCGCCGTGCCGCACGGGCTATACTAACAAACAGCAATGCGCCGTGCCGCCGTGGTTATTTAAATCAAGGAATCGCCAATCGCAAGCCGGTAATCAACACCTACCTCTTCATAACGTAATCACCTTCCTTCCGGGCGCGTCCGGGTATTGCCTACTTTTCAGCATATGAAAGTCCTGATCGCTGACAGTGGCTCCACCAAAACGGAATGGACGCTTCTTGAAGACAACATGGTTGTCCGTTCGTTGTATACGGAAGGGATCAATCCCAACCAGGCCAACGAGGAGGTGATCGCGAAGATGCTGCTGAAAACAGAATTACGCAGTTTCGCTCCAACACACATTTATTTCTACGGATCGGGATGCGGCAGCGCTTCCGGAAAAAATATTGTGCGCAATGCATTGGATGCTTTGTTCACGAGTGCGGAGATCACGATTGAATCTGACCTGTTCGCAGCAGCGCGTGCGTTATGCGGAAGCGAAAAAGGAATTGTCGCAATCATGGGTACCGGTTCATCGTCGTGTCTTTATGATGGCTTGAATATCGCGGAGCAACGTCCTTCCCTGGGATTTATCCTCGGTGATGAAGGGAGTGGGGCCGTGCTCGGAAAAATGTTCGTGAAGAAATTGCTTTACGGTGAGCTTCCGCAAACCGTGACGGATAAATTTTACGAAGAGTTCCCGATCGACAAGGAAGCTATCATTGCGCGTGTTTACCGGGAGCCTTACCCAAACAGGTTCCTGGCCACATTTGCAGGATTCATTGCACAGCATAAACAGCACGGACCGGTGAATGAGATCATCCGCGATAACTTCAATGGTTTCATCCGCTCGCACGTGTCGAAATACACCGATGCAAAGAAATTCCCTGTACATTTTACAGGATCAATCGCTCATTATTTCGGAGAAGAAATGAAGGGACTTTTGCAATGGAACGGTTACACCCCGGGAAAAATAGAACAATCGCCCATGGAGGGACTGATCCGTTACCACCAGGCGAATGCGCGGTAAATCAAGGGAGCTGTCTCGTCAGAGCAAGGAACCGCCAATCATTTTGATTCGTAAGAAAAAATAACCACGGCGACACGGCGGCACGGAGTTTGATTTTGAAATGTGCTTCCTGCGCGGCACGGCGCTGTTAAATATCACTTCGTGATATTATTACATAAACATATTTAGATAACACATTAAATCGCGAAGCGATTTGTTTCGACGCCGTGCCTCGCGGAAAACGGTTATGCAGTGCGCCGTGCCGCCGTGGTTAATATAAACTTCAGTGCGTTGACGGAAGAGTTACCAAATTATTTTCCGGAGAAGTACATCTTCATCGGCCCCCAGTAATAATCCTTCCACCCACTCACAAAATTCTTTGCGATCACTTCCGGAAGGTCTTCATGCACAAAATGAATCACGGTGCTTTTGCCTTTTGGTTTCAGCGTAAACGTGATTTTGGATTCGTGACCGTCAGGCCATAATTCTTCTACGGCCACCCAGCTCTGAACGATCTTCTTTCCGGGAATGAGTTCGATATTTTTCCCGGTGATGTAACCGCCGTAAGCAGAGTAGGAATCGCCCACCTTTTTTCCGATCACCGCTTTCTCGCCGGTGAATGCGGTATGTGCTTTGGAAGTCATCAGCGCATCGTACACTTCTTGTGGAGACGCGGGGATGGTAGCGGTTTGTTTGAGGGTGGTGGTTTTCATTTATCGCGAAATAATAAACTTGTCGGAGTACATTGTTCCGGAAGAATTCTTCAGCGAGTACATGTAAATCCCCGGAACAAATGACGTGGTGTTTGTTGCAGCGCTTCCGTGATGTCCGTCCGGGAAATAAATTTCTTCGTTGGGAACAACGGCAATTACTTTCCCGGTGATGTCGATGATCTCGATGAAAATATCGCTCGTGCTGGCAGCATCAAATACCATCGTGAAGCTTAGCGAGGAATTTGCCGGCACAGGAAAAGCAGCAACGAAACTGCTACCTCCCGTGGAACTGATCTCCGGAACTCCGACAAATGTTGTCGACGCCATGTTGGTATCTCCTTTCACCAGGTACATGTTGGGCACAAAACTATTGTAACCTGTTGTTGAGCCGCAAAGGATATACCCGCCATCGTGAGTAAAGTCAAAATCATAGGCGTGATCTTCCATCACCGTTCCGTAGGAAGTGAAAATCCACGCCTGTATGCTTGAAAACAACCACATGTCCCCGAAGCCTGCTCCCTGGCTGAATGTTGTACCCACGGCAGCAAACGGGCCGAGCGCTGCTTTTGTTTTGATCGAATAAAATTCATCAAAATCCTGTGGGCCGGTTCCGTAAAAAGTAAACCACGTGGTGTCGTCGTAATACACACCTTCCCAGTAACCTTCGCCCAGGTTTGTTGCCATGGAGTAACCGCAGTACAGGATGATATCAAAAACGGAATCGTAACAGAGTCCATAGGCCCTGTCTTCTGCGTTCAGATCGCCTAGCGTGTGCGTCCAGGTAGTATCGCCGTCGATGTCGAGTCGCAACAGCCAGCTATCACCAAGCGTGTCGGCAAAGCTGTACGTGAATCCGCAGATGGCAATCAGCGAGTCTTCTGTTTCTATTACACCGCGGGCTTCATCCACGCGAGCACCGCCGTACGTTTTTGTCCAGAGCGTGTCACCGGTCGGGTTGAAACGGACGAGATACATGTCTTCATCGCCTGCTCCGGGCCCATACGTTCCGCCCGCGCAAAGAAAACCGCCATCGCGTGTGCATTCTACATCGTAGAAAAAATCCCAGTCGCTGGTGCCTACATAACGCGTCCACAACGTGTCTCCGTTTTTATCTGTGCGGATAAGCCAACCGTCGTATCCTCCATGCCCCCCAGAGTTGGAATATCCGGCCATGATAAATCCGGAGTCGGGGAGAAGTTCCACCGCGCGAATAATGTCAATATTTACTCCGCCATAAAACTTTGACCACATCACCAGGCCAAGACTGTCGGTGCGTACCACGTAGCCGTCTGAAGGACCAGCGCCGGATGTTGTGCCCACCACAATGTATCCCTGGTCGAGACAGGAGCGTACTCCGTAACCGACTTCAACACCAGCACCACCATAAATCTGTTGCCACTGCAGCGGATTTTGACTGTGCGCTGCATGCGCAAGTACAACAAGTCCTAAAATTGTGACGAGCTTTTTCATCAGAAACAATATGTTAGTTTGACAAAAGCGCCACAACCAGCAAGTTCATCAGGTTTGAAGAACACGAGGAGATTGGTTGTTCCGGCATCGAGCGAAAAATTATTTACCGCGTAAAAATCAATTTTGAAAGGTACCTGCAGGCGCGAATAACCGCCGTAGGCAATGCCACTGGACACTGCTGTTTTGATCCGTGGAATTTTATACTGGAGAGTGATACTTCCAAACGGCACGGCGTACGACCATACGGGAACTGCAGCCAGCGCTTTTAACGTGAGTTTTCTTCCAAAGAAAGAACGCGTATACGTAGCGCGAACAACTCCTGGTAAAAAAATGCTCCGGTGTATTTCTGAAGTATCGGTCTTAACGAAATCACCATCATCCGGCAGTTCCACCACGTAATCGGGATTGGTGAAAAGTGGCGTGACGTCAACTCCTTCGTAATGGAACGTAGTATCTACGTAACGACGGATCGTTTTATTGTTCCAGTTGATAAAGCCGAAGTCGAGAATGTCCAGCTTAAACGTTTGAGAAGTATTCACGGTCGTTTTTCCGTAGTACGTCCACGTGATGTCTACTGACGTACCGAAACCATTCACATCGAACGGAGCGCGATTGGCGGTGTCCGAAGAATAATATTCGGCGTAAACAGATCCATCCACAAAAAGTCCCTGCGAATCGGTAAACAGTTTTCCATAGTTGACATTCGCTTCATGGTACTGGTTCTCTGCGAGCACCGAAAAGCCAAACGACAACACCGAT
>DATHKF010000027.1:0-5126 GCA_035489505.1 Bacteroidia bacterium
CTTTTGCTGCGTTGCGCGTAAGGGATTTTACGATCTACGCTTCCGCGCGTTTTTTCCTTTCTCTCGGCGTGCAGATTCAAAGTGTGGTTGTGGGAATCCAGATTTACAAACTCACACATGATCCGTACCAGATCGGACTCATTGGACTGGCAGAAGCGGTTCCATTTATTATTCTCTCTCTTTTCGCGGGCAGTGTAGCCGATTCGGTCCGCAGGAAAAAAATCCTGATTTTCTCGACATTGTTTCTGCTCGTTGCATCGTGGATGTTGTTTACGGTTTCTGCCGATCCCGATTTTCTGCTCAAGTCAGGGACCTGGCCTGTTTTCGGAATCATTTTCTGCACCGGCATCGCCCGCGGATTTCTAAGCCCTGCGTTTCCTGCTTACATGTCGCAGCTCGTGCCGCGCAGTCTGTACGCCAATGCAGCCACCTGGCAAAGCAATCTCTGGCATGCAACAGCGGTGCTTGGCCCGGCGTTGGGCGGAATTCTCATTGGCTGGATCAACACCGAATTTGCATACGGCACCTGTTCTACGTTGATCACGCTCGGGTTTATCTTGTTCTTCTTCATCCCCGATCATCCCTTACCACCGCAGCGCGAACAGCAGGAAAAAATATTCGCACGCCTCACCGCAGGATTCCGCTTTGTGTTCAGCAACCAGGTGATGTTGTCGGCACTCACACTCGACCTGTTTGCTGTTTTGTTTGGAGGTGCTGTTGCCATGATTCCTGTCTTTGCCGATAAAGTTCTTCATGCCGGGGCCGACGCCGATTTTGTAACCGGACTTTTACGTTCTGCACCAGCTGCAGGAGCAATCATCATGGGATTGATCATGGCAAAATTTCCGCCTACGCGAAAAGCGGGAAGAAATCTTATCATCTCAGTCGCCGGCTTTGGCCTGTGCATGATTGCATTTGCATTGTCGAGAGAAGTCTGGCTTTCCTTTGGAATCCTTTTGCTGAGCGGCGCGTTCGACAACGTGAGCGTGATTATCCGTCACACGATTCTCCAGCTGATGACTCCCGATAATATGCGTGGCCGTGTTGCGGCAGTGAACGGCGTGTTCATTGGTTCTTCGAATGAGATCGGGGAGTTTGAATCCGGTGTTGCCGCACGTCAGATGGGCAATGTTCCATCCGTGATTTTCGGTGGATGCATGACGGTGCTGGTGGTTTTGGGTGTGGCGGTTTTAGCGCCGAGGCTGCGGAAGCTGAACCTCGATAAGATGGTGTAATAGACGCAAAGCCGCAAAGGTCCGGGTCACTGCGAGGCACGAATCAGTCTCTTCTTCCAGGATGAGATCGCTTCGTACCTCCCGATGACCCCAGAATCCTTTGCGTTTTTTCTTTGCGAACTCTGCGCCTCTGCGTCTATTCTTCCTTGCATTAAAACCACGTCTGTTGCGTAATCACAAACGCTGCAATCGCCATATTGCACAATAGCATCACCGCCCATAAGCGCATGTATTTTTTATAGCACGCATCGATCTCTCCCCTGTTGATCTTTGACATGGCAACCGCAGCCGCCAAGAGAGAAACCAGTAAAAATACCGGTGAGAGCAGGATGGGCAGAAAAGTAAACCACACCAGTTCGGGTGCAGCCAGCGTCGCCAAAGCTCCCACTGTTGCTACGCCCAGCATCGCTTGTGCGCTGATGGCTGTTTCAATTGCCGATGGTAACGAATCGGTGAAGATGTTGATCGAATCTTTTCGCATCGCCCGGGCCACTACCGAATCCATCGCGTTACTCACCAGCGGACAGGTTTCACGCATTGCATCCTCACGCGAATCCTGGCCTTCGGGAGAAAACGCGAATGCTTCTGCGCACGCAGCATAAACCGAATCTCTCCGCACTTTCACTGTTCGCAATTGTGCTGTATCACTGATCCCCGGCTTTTGATTTTCTTTCCGGTCTTTTCCGATGGAAAGTTTGTCGAGGTTAATGTCGTTGTAAAAGCCATCCGTGTAGCGACGCTTGTCAATGTTCTTTGTGCCATGACAAGAAGCGAACGTAAACGCAACAAGGATCAGGAAGAGGGCAAAGTGCGGTTTCATATCGATTAGTTGATGGATACGTTTAAGATTCATTTCGACCGGCTCACTTGTCTGACTTCGGCGGAACCTGTCCCGACGAATGGAGGGACTCAGTCTGACAAGTAGTTTCAAACAAGAGTTGTGTTTAAAGAACGATTGACTTCGTCTCTTATTCCGATTTTTGATCGAAGACTCTTGTCAGACCGGGCCCTTCGGCTTCGCTCTGGACAAGCTCGCCGAGGCCTGACGCTTCCGAGTAATCAACTAATCGGAAATCGAAAAAATATTTTAAAAACCCGACCGGCACACCATCCGGTCGGGCCGAAAAGCACTAAGGCTTTTCATCTTTCCTTCCTGCAGCATGTGCCGGAAGGTGAACCACCAAAGGAAAGCCGTGGTTTATTTCGAAGTATACCAGTTGCGGGCATTGTAGCCGAAGGAAATTCCTACACGCCATCCGTCACGTCCCGGTACACCGTAAACGTTTACCGGAATATTCATATTCCCTGAACGGAATGTTTTACCAATAGCGAAAATGAATGCTGAGTTCAGGTACACATCACCGCGACTGTCGAGACGCTGCTGGAATGTTACGTCCGCTCCGTGAATGGTCTCATCGTACTCTGATCTGCGTATCCACTCGTTGTTCAGGTAAAAACCTTCGGAACGTGTGATCAGACTGAATGTCGGACCAAAACCAATTTCCCATCCGTGACGGTTCATCCGCATACCATTCATGATCGTGAAACTTGGGATAAACAATCCCTGGTCGAGACCGGTAACCATCGGAACAAATTCAAACAGCGCCTGGAATTCTCCCGCTGCGAGGTATTGTTTCTCGAACTGGTACCCGAACTGGAACATCACCGGTGCAGCATCAAATCCACCTTGCGATTTCGACGATTGAATAATGGCTGCAGTACGATCAGTAAATACAGTAACACCCATGCGTGGTCCGTCGAGACGTACACGTTCGGTAACCGGAACGCGTGCGCGTGCATCGTAACTGTCTGGTTTCACCAGTTGTGATTTCACGTTCGGCTCAACCGGCATTCCAAACATTTCGCGCAGCATAACAGCGGTCATCGTTTGAATTTCGTTCTGCATGTTCAGAAATTCGGTCACCTGTGTCTTTTCGATCGATTCGGATTTTACATCAATCAAACGCATCGTGTAAATGATCGCATCGCCGTACACCTCGATACTTCCGGTCACCATTTTATCGGCGCCCAGTTGTTTTCCCAATTCCACGAGACAGATTTTGCCGTAGCAATTGCTGACCTGCAGTTTATTTTTTGCAACGAGGTAATCTACGTCGTACCGGTCCATTACGTCAAACGTGTCGAGTTTTTCAAGTTCAAGCCGCACGAGGTTACCCATCTGAACGGGATCATAACCCACATTTTTTGCATCGAAGTTGAGTACAACCGCTTTCAGTTTTGTTGCCTGCGGAGTTTGTGCATTGAGTTTATTGAACGTGAGTAACATCAGCAAGCCGGCGAAAAACATCATGAGAACCTTTGTCCCGATTCCCTCGTGCGAAGGTTGATGTTGATTGGTGTTTTTTGAAGTATTCATAGTTCTGAGTTTTTTATTCTGGTGTAATTTATTTGGTGAAAGGGTTCATTCTAACGCTTCGATTTATTGGTGTGAAAACGGTATGAGTATGCGAAATAGGGAATGAGAAATGCGTTGCGATTCTCGAGACTTCCAACAGAAAGTCCGGCAATATCAAATGAGTGTTGTCCTGCACCGATACGGAATCCCAGCGAAACCTGCGGATTGTAGGTGTATGTTTCGGTATAAGAACCGTTGCCTACATTACTGACCCGTCGTGCAGGAAGAAACCAGTTTTCGCTCACGATCGAAAAACCGTCTGTGATCTTGAGCATACCGCTGATGTTAAGGATCGGGCGGTTTGTCAATGACCAGTCGCCATCGCCTGCGATACCACCGTATCCTGCGGTAAACGTTACGTTCGTTCCGCGATTACCATAAGTCAGACTTCCGAATCCACAACCTACACCGTATCCGAGTCCAAGAAAAGTGGTTACCAGCATTCCGCCTGCAGCTACGTACGTGTTCTTACCAACCTGGTGTCCGTACTTTACAGTTCCGAAAAAACCGAATGGAATCATCACTCCGCCACCGGCTGAAAGGTGATCGGTGATCCCAAAGTGTGCACCGTTCATCAGCAACATCACGTTCTGGTAATACCCTTCTCCTTTACGCAGCGGAATAGCTGAAGGCGCAATCAGGTAACGCGATGCGTGATCGTAGGTATCGCCGCTTGCATTTAAGCTCACCGAACCGCTGGAAAAATCGGTGATGTTTACCATCATCATTTTAATTTCCCCCAGTGATTCTGTCTGAAGCGTAATCACAGATTCGTTCTGCGCTACAACTGTTCCGCGGTATGAACGTCCGTTCGACATCATGAACGAATATTCCTTTCCCGTTTCAGCAATCTTCATGGCTTCAATTTTCTCCTCATCAATAGTCAATGTCCCCAGCACCGGATCAATCACCGTTACTTTACCGTTCTGTTTTGAAGTCAGTAATCCGGAAACTTTTGTTCCGGTATTCATCGTGATGATGCAAAACTGTCCACTTTGTACTGCAGTAGTGTCCTGCGCATGTGCAACAACGGTTGTCAAAAGGATTGCGATAACTGTGATCGCTTTTTTGAGGTTGGTTACATTTTTCATGATGGGTGTGTGTTTTTTAATTGCAGAGCAAACATATACCCAACTGCAAGGGAGGAGAAACGGCATTATGCGCGGAAAACCGGATTCAACGCAGTCTTCGCCAAACCCTGCCCTTCGATTAGGATTTGACCCCGTTTTTTGCGATTTTCGCAAAAGCCCGTTAGCTGACGGTACATTATGCAAGATTTACTACCCCAATCAGTGTAATCAGTTAAAAACACCATGGCCACCCCCGAAAGAACTGTACAACAGGAGTTTATAACACGTTTAAAGGAATCTTTGCCGGCCAACAAGTCCCTGGTCGATGAGCTTTCCGACATTTTAAAGGTGAGCACCGACAGTGCGTACCGCCGGATTCGCGGCGAAACTGCCCTCACAATTGAT